>CAYZTE010000008.1:0-34839 GCA_964481225.1 uncultured archaeon
AAAAGATTTCTTGGAATTTATGACAATTATAGTAGAAATTGGATGGAACAAAGTTCAATCTTTGAGGGAAAAAAGACCGTCAGACGATTATATCAAAAAATAGGAAATATCAAGAAAAAGAAGGCAATACATCAAATCTTAAAAGAAAAAAATCTATCAATTCAAAATTTCAAGGAGGTTTTAAAGGAGAATTTATATAAGAGTACAGAGTTAAGAATGTATGAAAAATCTAAAATAATTAAAATCCTTCAAAAAAGAGATCTTACAGAAGAAGATAATTATGAACTTAAACCTTTACTTAATAAACTCAGTAGGAAAGAATTATTCTCATTATTAGGAAGGGATTTCGAGAATTATAGCAAAAATCAAGATTTACTAAGTGAAAATATTGAATTAGAAAATGAAGATCCAATTTTCGTATATGGTAAAAGTTTTAAATTTCCCAAGGCCCTCAGACTCAAGATATGTGAATACATCTACTCTATCATACAACATGAAGATTTGAATAATAAAAATTATAATGAAAAAAATTATTCCGGTTTTGGAAATGTTCTGAAAAAAGTGTTAAATCTATTAAAAGAAAGTGAAATTTATAAAAGATTTCCAATATATAAAGAAGGTTTTGATAAATTTTTAGAGAATTATATAAGAGATTTAATTATTATTATTAGTGAATTTAAAAACAGGGGGAGAAGTTCAAATCCAAAGCCTATAAACATCTCTCAATTAGCTAATCAATTATTGTCTCAAGGGAATAATCTGAATAATAAAAGATCGCAACTAAGAGCTAACCTTCGAAGCATCTTCTTACACCTAAAACAAAATATCGATAATTTTAATTTAGAAAAATTAGATAAGACTAATTTAGAAAGAGATGAAGAAGGAAAAGTATGTAGTAAATGTGGATCAAAAAAATCATATAAAGATTTTTTTAAGAGAGAAAATGACTTAATTAAACATGTTTGTAAATCATATAATACAGAAATAACAGAAATATCAAAATTTAAAAAGAAATTTAAAACTAAACTATACGAGTTTCTTGATTTTAAAAGAAATACAATAATAAAGGGAGAATTTATTCCAACAAGACAGAATATAATTAATGAGAGAGACGAATTTAAAGATTATAAACAATTAAACGTTCAAATTATTAGATGGATTCGAAAAAATACTCCATTTAAGACTTTGACTGAATTAAAAGAGAATTTTCAGGCTAAATCTGTAACTACTAAGTTATATGAATTCCTAGATTTTAAAAAAGATGACATTATAAATGGAAATTTTTTTCCTACTAAAGAAAATATAATTGCTGAGCAGAATGAATTTGAAAATTTTAAAGAAATTAATAATCGGATTGCGAAATGGTTGAAAAAAAATACACCTTTTAAAGGTGTTAAACAATTAAAAGAATATTTTGAAGGTAAAAAACCTGTTTATATATTAACAGAGTTCCTTGAATTGAAAAAACGTGATATATTAGCGGGGAAATTCATTCCAGAAAGAAAGAATATCATTGCGGAAATACCGTATTAGAAGATTATGAAAATTTACATGTTATTGTATATGGCTGGTTAAGAGGTAATACACCATTCAATAACTTAACAGAACTAAGGGCTCATTTCTTTGGCACATCAAAAGCCCAAAGACTAAGGGATTTTTTAAATTTGAAAAAGAATGAAATATTGACTGGTGAATTTATTCCTGACACAAAAAGTATAGTTTCTGAATGTGCTATATTCGAAGGATACAAATCATTATGTTCGATTGTTGCTGAGTGGCTTAAGGAAAATTCTCAATTTGAAAATATTACCGATATAAAAATATATTACAAAGGTAATTCTATACCTGAACAAATTAGAGAAGTTCTTGATTCGAAAAAAGAAGAGATTTTAAATGGTGAATATTTTCCTACTAAAGACAATTTAAAAAGAATCAAAGAAGAATTTGGGATTTATAGCCATACAAATGATGTCGTTAATAAATGGTTAGAAGAAAACTCTAGATTTATGACATTATCCGAATTAATTGAATATTTTGAACCATCTCAGTGTGAACTTCGCCCTGAGACCATAAGAGATATGATTAGAAAATATCTAGACCTTAGAGAAGATGAAATTCTTAATGGTGAATACTTTCCTACTACAAAAAATCTAAGGAGTGTTGATTCTGATATGGGAAATTATGAATATGTAAGTAAAGTTGTTAGTGAATGGATTAATGAAAAATCAAGATCGAGATTCAAAAATATCTATGATTTAATCGAATATTATAAGCCAACTCCAAAAGTCCTTGGACATTTGGGAAGGCATGGTTATACTGCGAATTTCGAGAGTAAGAGCTATAGAGTTAGAAATGCAATACATCAGACTGTTAGATTAATCGACAATGATAAGTTATTACAATTAAATAAAAAGAATATACCTAAATTATGGAAATCATTTTTTAATTTTTTAAAAAATTATAAAGAATGGAAATTTGTCGATATTCTTTCTGGTGAAATAATTACAAAAATTGATAGAATAAAAGGTAAGATTGCGTTCCATCATATAGATGGAGACAAGAAAAATGACAATGAGAATAATCTTGTCTTTCTTTTACATCATAATCATGGTTTAATTACTTTAGCACAAATCCACTTTCCCGAATTAGCAAATTTTTTTAAAGCAATTTTGATAGAGAACATTAAATCAGTGAAAAATGGTGAAATCCCTTTAAGTTGGAAAATAGGGTGGCGAAGAATAGCTATTAATAGAGGAATTAAATTACCTTCAAAGAAATATAAAATAACGAAATTAAATAAAACACTAATTAAACTGAGTAGTTACACTAAAGATTTATCAAAATGGTTTTGAAAATCATTGATTTGAAAGAATATAACAAATAGGATTTATTACATTTTGTCAGTATATAACAAACTAAATATGATATACCACCTTTTCAATCCTAATTATGAGTGAAAAACCTAAGATATTTGTAATCAAAACATCTCCTAAAACTATCCTTGAAGACTATGCTAAGCTTATGCATATTGCAGAATATGAAAAATATTTTTCAAAAGATTTTAAGATAATAATTAAGCTTAATCTTAGTTGGTCGAAGTTTTTTCCTGCCTGCTCTAGCCCACCATGGCAAGTTGAAGGTGTTCTCAAAACTATGGTGGAAGATGGGTATAAGCCAGATAGGCTTTTCACAGCTGAGAACCAGACTGTAGTTACTAATATTGAAAAGGGTATTCGCCAGAATCGCTGGAGTAGTATTATTAAAAAGTATGGTACTTGGTTTGTACCCTTAACTCGGATTCCATTTGTCTCATATGAATCTTTAAGACCAAAGTTTTTAGCTTTGAAAAACAAAAAATTGTTCGCATTAGATACTAAGATTTTTCCAGAAGGTTTTAAAATACCAAAATTTTATGTTGGGAAACCAATAATACACCTCCCAACAATTAAAACTCATGGACATACAGGAGCTATAGGGGGTAGTTTAAAGCATACAAGGGGAGAATTGAAGCATGGTGGCATTACTTGTGCAATGAAAAATGCTTTTGGTGGACTATTAACAAAAAGAAGACATTTTTCTCATCAATTTATGTCTGAAGTTTTAGTTGATTTATTGATAATCCAAAAACAAATTCACCCAGTAATACTTGCTGTTGTTGATGGAACTGTATGTGGAGATGGTGCAGGTCCAAGAATAATGATCCCTCGAATAAAGAATTATTTGATTGCGGGATATGATCAAGTTGCTGTTGATTCAATTGTTGCTAGAATGATGGGATTTGATCCGTTTAAATTGCCTGCAATAAAATTAGCGCACGATCAAGGTTTAGGGTGTGGTGATTTCGATCAAATTGAAATAATTGGGGAAGATATATCAAACATAAATTGGAATTTTAAAGTTAAACGTAGTATAGTCATTTGGGGAGATCAAATGGTACGAAAAGGTCCATTGCAATTTCTTTATCCATTATTTCGGAGTGATCTCTTCTTTTTAGGTCCGATTTATGCTTCTATGATATATCATGATATGTTTTGGTATCCCATAATTGGTAAACATAGAATTAGGAAATTTTATCAAACAGAATGGGGTAAAATGTTCAATGATTACCCTGGGAAATAATTTTGATTTAAAAAATTATTTTAATTATATATCTCTGTAAAATTATTCAATTTTAAGATATCTTTTATTTTCTTGGTAAAATCAAGGGTCAAGTTAGATTTTTTCAGTTTTAAATGAATAAAAAATTCAATTGATCCTTCTTTACCTATTAGAGGAGATTTTATGATTCCATATGGATAAAATTGATTTTCCAAACTCCATTGAATTAAATCATTAAGAATTTGAAAAAGTTGTACTGGATCCTGTATAATATCAAATCTAGCTTCATTTTGGAATTCTTTCTCAAAAATGGGTTTTACTAATGCAATAATATGGCCACTGTTTTTTAGTAAATTCTTTACATTTGGAAGGATTGCTTTTAATGAGGTAAACGTTACATCAACAGTACAGATGTCAACCTTTTCTGGTATTGAAATTGAATTACGAGCATCTACACCTAGCATTGGAACTACTTTCATTTTCATTTTATCACATCTTAATGAGGGGTGAAGTAAATCCGTAGCTTTATCAATAGCATATACCTTTTCGGCGCCATTTTTTAACAAACAATCTGTAAACCCGCCTATTGATGCTCCAATATCGACACAAGTTTTACCTTCAACTAAAATTGAGAATCTGTTTAATGCTACCTTTAATTTTAGTCCTCCCCGTCCTACATATGGAAATTTTTCCTTTAATTGGATTTCAAGAGAATTATCAACTCTTTTACCAGGTTTCAGTACTTTTTTTCCATTTATAAATACATATCCATTCCGTATTAACCATTGAGCTTTGGTTCTACTTTCAACTAACCTCCTTTCCACTAATAAAATATCAATCCTTTCCTTCATTAACTATCTCGTGATTTATATTTATTATTTATTCTCTCTTCGACTCTCTCCGTTAAACCTAAGCTTAATCTTCCTACCTGTATTTTTATCGATGCAGAGCCTTCCCAAATCTTATAGATAGCCCTAAGAATTAATCCTATAAAAATAAATGCTGCAGCTGCAAAGAACCAAATATTATACGCGTTTAATTGATGAAAAAATAAAAAAAATAATAAATTATGGGCTAAGTAAATCGTCAGAGAATAATAAGAGTAGTAGAATAATAATTTAAAGCTCTTTTTTGTGTTAAATACATCAAATTCTTCCAATAATAATAATGTTGAAAGTAAAATCGTATCAATTCCTAATGAATAAATTATCCATGAAAAACTCTCTCGTGTTAAAAATTTAGGGAATTCTAAGGTAATACCAAGTATTATTAAGAATAATCCAATAGCAAACAAAGGAATGAAAAGTTTGTTTTGAAAAGTTTTTCTTTCACTACTTCCATCATTCAATCTAAAGGTGTTAAAAATAGTATCTCCAATAACAGTACCAAATAGAAAAAAAGGGAAAAATATCAAAATCGGATCTTGGTTTTTATCATTATATAAAATATGGAAAAATAATCCGAATATATTTGAATTCCCTTCATACGGCGATAATAAAGCTAATATAAATTGATTTGCTATTAAAATTAATACTCCAAAAACTATTCTAAAAAATCGTGGAGTTTTCAAGAGAGGCCAAGCCATAAATAATGATACGGCCGCAGTTAATAAAATAAACCATGTCCAAATCATTTTTGGATCATTTAATCTTATCGCTATCGTTGAATTATAAATTATTGCAATTATAAAGATAAACAAAGCTCGAAAGAGATATGAGTTTCTTACCATTCTATAATTATAATTTTTCGAAGTTTCAACTTTGATTAATCTTTTCCTATAAGACAATGCAATACTTATCCCTGAAATAAATAAAAATCCTGAAGCTCCAATAGGATCTATTATCCTTATCATGAATCCGTGTAACCAACTATCTTCAACTTTTAACCACCAGTCAATTAAATGTGCTAAAACCATCCAAGCCATGCACAAACCACGGAAGATATCAATACTCTTTATCCTTTGGAGCTCCATCTTGATTAATTGCTTTTTTTACAATTAACTTAATTTCATTCAGAAAAATATCCTTTAAAAACCTAAAAAATTATTAAATAATTATTCAAATTTTTTAAACTCAAAAATTAACAACCATTCTTGGCTTTTTAATCAATTCGGAAGATTCACTAAGTGAAACCTCATTATTCAATATACTTTCTATTACTTCTTTTAATTTACTTGATGAATCATTTATTTCTTCATTTATTATTTCCTTTCCTTTAATATCATTTGAATTTTCAAGTTTAATTTGTTTAATAGTTTTATAATAATTTGTTTGATTTATTTCAAGTCCTTTTCTTAATGCTAAAATTAGTGCAGAAATTTCATGTTTCGTTCTTATTTTCTTGCTTTTATCTTGAATCTTAATTTTTGATGATTTAGATTCATCAATTAAAAATACTTTCATTCTATTTCTATTTTTAAAAGAATTATAGGTTTCTTTAACAAGATCTATTGTTATACGAGCAAATCCTCTTCCAAATTTAAATTGTAGATTTATGAGATTAGGATTATTCTTTTGGAAACAAGTTATAAATTCTTTGATAACTTTGATAAAATCATTTTTATCATAAATTGTATGAGAAGCTAAGAAATAATCATCTAAGAATACAACCAATCCAATGTGTTTCGTGCCAGGATCAATAGAAAAAGTTAATTCTGAATAATAATCTTTATAGTCTATTCTATATGCTGCTAGCATTTTTAATATGTAGTGATTGAAATTTTCGCCATCAGAATAAGGGAGAAAATATACATTTTCAAATATCTTTTTGAACTTATGAACTTCTTCTGATGTTGTAAGAACTATAGAGTTATGAATTGGGAGTTTAGTTCTGACGTTTAAAATTTTAAACTTTACATTTAGGTGAATGAGTTCCTTATTTAATCTGTAAAAGAAATTTAGATTTTCTGTATATACATATAAAATTTTATTTCTCAAGTTACAATTATAAATATTAGATAAAATTAATAATTTTTAATTAAATGAAATTTCCGACGCCAAAACTAAATGCATATTTCAAAAATATTGTTCCCTTCAAAGGCGTAATTTCTGTGTGGGGTGAATTTGGCGTTGGAAAAACCACGTTTGCCCTTCAAACAGCTATTAATAACGCAATAAACGGTAAAAAAAGTTTGTACCTGTATACTAAACCCAATTTTCCAGCTGAAAAAATTGAAGTGTTATTTAAAGACTCATTAGATTTTCTTGATAAGATTAAGTTTGTTAAACCCATTAATTTTTATGATTTAACTGCCATTGTCTTTAATTTAGAATTTTTAATTTTAAAAAATTTAGATGAAAAGAACGAGCCTTTAAAATTAATTGTCATTGATTCTTTAACAGATTTATATAGATTAGAGTTAAATAGAGAGAAAAAAGAAAAAAACTATAACTTAAACTATCATTTAAATCAAGTCTTAGCTACCCTTTCCTATATTAGTGATTCATATAATATTGAAGTATTAATTATTAATGAGAAAAGACAAAAAAGAGACCTCGAGCAAATAATAGAAATTCAAAGTGGAGGTAAAGTCATGAAATATTGGGTATCATATGATATTAAAATTGAAAGGACAGATATAATTAATGAAAGAAAATTTGTTTTAACCATACATCCTGAAGAAAAAATTTTATTTTTTACTATAAAGTTAACAGAAAGAGGATTCGAATAATTAAATCCAAGATCACAGAGATAATTTTAAAAAAGTAAACTATTTTGTCAAAATTCTAAGATTCCTTTTTTTCCTCTATAGCACTTATTTTCTTCATTAGTGTCTTTTATATGAGTTACTAATTTGATTTACGTATTACATGTTTTAAACCATTTATTTCAATATTATATTAATAATAATCATATTATTCAAAGAATTAATCAACATTTAATTTATTTTTAAGATATTATAATATAAATGATGAAAGAAAAAGAAGATTACTTAGAAGGGAATTACAATATTATTAAAGAAGGACTCGCAAAATTTTACATTTATTCTGCTGATAAAGAATCAATCCCATCAAAATCAATGGCTGTTTTTTACAACAAGAAAATGGAAATTAATCGAGACATTTCCAATTTGGCAATTATAGCTTATAATAAGTTACACAATCGAAATTCCCTTGTCATAGTAGATTCAATGGCAGCTTCAGGCATTAGTTCGATAAGAATGCTAAAAGAATGTGAAAATATTAAAAAGATATATATTAATGATATAAATCCAGTAGCAGTTGATCTTATTCAAAAAAACATTTATCTAAACGAATTAAATAATCATCTAGCTCAAATTGAGATTTCAAGAAAGGATGCTAACTTTTTATTTTCTGAAATTGACCAAAAAAACTTTATTTACTCTAAAAGTAGCCAAAATAAACCTAACATAATTTCTATCGATCCTTTTGGAACCCCAAACCTTTATGTTGATTCTGCATTTAAAGCTATACAAAAAATAAATGGATTATTATGCGTTACGGCCACTGATACACCAGTTCTTTTTGGTATTAGATCAAAAGCTTGCCTTCGAAAATACCTGTCTAAGCCTTTACGCACTGAATATTGTAAGGAAATTGGTGCGAGAATTTTAATACATTTTTTATCAAGAATAGCAAATGTGAATAAAATGGGTATTTTACCCCTCCTAACTTTTTATCATGCTCATTTTATAAGAGTATTTTGCCTAACATTCATGGATAAGAAAAAAATCTCGAAATCTTTCAAAAATTATGGTTATGTAATTCATTGCAATAATTGTGGATATCGCTCATCATTTTATGATAATATTTTAGAAATACCTAGAATATGTCCAAAGTGTAAAACTAATAAAAGTATGGATTATGCTGGGCCCCTGTGGGTGGGCGAAATACATGATGTAGATTTCATTGATGAAATGATTGCCTTAAATGAAATATTTGGATTTAATAATAAAAGACGAATTAACAAATTATTGAATTTAGCAAAAGAAGAAATTAAGATGCCCATTTCTTATTATAATATTCATAAACTATGTCAAAAATTAAAGATTCGAATAACTCCAAAATTCGAGATAATTAAGAACTCTATAAGAAAAAAAGGATATAAAGGTTCTAGAACACATTTCAGTTTTTTATCAATTAAAACGAATATGGACATTGAATCAATTAAAAACTGTCTATTAGAATTATAAAAATAAATAAATATGAATTAGATTGACAGATGATCAAATTCCTCATAAAAGAGATCCACATTATAAGAAGGCTAAACTAGAAGGTTATAGGGCGAGATCAGCTTATAAATTATTCGATATTCAAAAAAGATACAATATTTTTAAAAGAGCTTTTTATATTTTAGATTTAGGATGTGCACCGGGTTCTTGGCTTCAAGTCGCTAAAAATTTTGCAGAGGATAATTTAATTAAGTATAATGATCAATTTTACCATCGAAATCATTATAAAATTATGGGCGCTGACGTCAAAAAAGTATCTGAAATAGAAAATATCAATGTTATTAAGATTGACATTACAACACCAGAAATTTATGATAAAATTGAATCATATTTTCAAAGCAAATTGGATTTAATCATATCTGACGCTTCAATAAATAAAACTGGAAACAAATTTGTAGACCATTTGAAACAGATTAATCTCTGTTATAAAATTCTTGATATAGCAAAAAGACATTTAAAATTTAAGGGTAATTTGGTAATCAAAACTTTTCAAGGGACTGATTTTAATAAGTTTGTTGATCAAATGAAAAGAGAATTTAGATTATTGAAATCCTTTAAACCAAAATCCTCTAAAAAAAAAAGCAATGAGATTTATCTGATCGGCTTGAAGAAGTTATGATTACATTTCTTGTAATCGTGCTTTTATTTCATCAAAATTTATATTATATTCTTTTCCTTTTGAACTAACTTCAATCCATTCTGTTAACCAAGAGCAATGAAGAGGATTAAATTGGTCCAAATTAGTTTCATTGCATTTATCTCGAAATGGACAAATGAAACATGGCTGTTTAGCAAATATGTTCCAAATAAAATCTTTTCTACCTTTATCAATTTTTATATCCTTAACCTCAACACCAATATCTTCGATTGCATAAACGTGTTTCGTCCAAGAGGCATCACGTAACTCTCTCTTTATTTTGATTTTCGACTGTAACGATAAAAAATCCAAGATCTCCTCCAAATCATTTCGTTTTTTATTGGATAATTTTAAAAGGTCTTCGAAAAATATGTCCTTCTCTCGATTGATGATGTTAAGTATCATTCTCTCATCCTTTCGTAAAGTGCGGTTGAATTCTTTCCTCTTTTCCTCTATTCTCTCAATCCTTCTTTCTATTTCAGTTTTTTCATCTATCGGGCCTTCCACGCGCTCTTTTATTTTACATTTATGACGTGATAAGTAAGCGAAACTTTTACCGCAATATGGGCAGACTTCCTTTTTCTTTTTTGCCATTATATTAATTTAACTATGTTTTTCTGATAAATTAATTTATTTATTAATAAATTTAAGCAGTATGATAATAATTTTATGATTATTTTAAAATTAATTTTTCGTTTTTAATAGAGATATTTAATAATTTGTTTAATAATTTTTAATTAGTAATATCTTATTGTATTTAAACTCAAACCTAACTAATTAGGTTATCATGGGACTTAGTGAGATTTTAAAAATTAAAATGCACCAAGTGGTCAATATAAAGAAAAGTATAAATGAAGTCCGAACAAAAAGAATTAAACAAATAATATTAACTTCAGGTTCAAAAAACTTCGATGATGTTTTAGGAGGAGGTTTTTGCTCAGGTGAAACGTATTTAATTTTTGGAGCTAATAAAACTGGTAAAACACAGTTATGTCACCAATTATGTGTTTGGGCTTATAAAAAATACTCAATGATTTACCCGAACTCAGGCAAAAAAGATTTAGAATTTGTTTATTACTTTGACACAGAAAATACATTTCGCCCAGAACGAATAAAAGAAATTGGAATTAATTCTTATCTTGAATATGAAAAAATTCTTAAAAGTGTTTTAGTTGCGAAAATTACAAGTAATTCAGCATTATTTCTTTCATTAAAAAATATTGAAGATCTCCTCGACCCCACTCAAGGTGGAGTTTTAATCATTGATACAATTAATAATTATTTTAGATCTGAATTAGGTAATAAAAATATATCTTATAATAAAGCTAAAGAGACTTTCCTAAATATTTTAAAAAAAGTAAACGAGCTCACTAGAAGGTATAATTTAATTACCATTATAACCGCCCAAGTAGCTCCAAATTTCTCTGAAAAAGCCCTTATTCGAGTTTTACCAGTTGGGAACCAATTTTTGAATCACTATTTTTCAGAATATATTTATTTAAGTTATAAAGATAAAGATAAAAGCTATGTTCAAATTGTTAATTCTTTTAATCTTCCTGAAAAAAAATTATTCTATAAAATAACTCCAACAGGATTTCAAGATTATGAAATTTAAAGACTCATCATTTTGAGAATTCAAGAAACTCATTTATTGAAGCATATTTAAACTCCTTGGTTATAAATTCAGAATTGACAAAATATATCTCATTTATAATTTTATTTTTTAGCCATTTTATCAACTCGACAGCATATTGAAGTTTTTTTTGCTTCATTGGACTTCCTTCTTGATCTTTAACCATATCTAATTTCGAATATTTACCAACAACCTTTTTAAAATCCATTCCAATGAGAATTATTTTATGAAAGGGTTTTAATAAAGGACGCAAGAAATAAAGAATCCTGTCCCCATCTGTAAATCCTCCAGGATTAATTATATTCTCTAATGGTTCTACTTGAGTTGTTCCTATGATCTTCTTAAACTTTAATAATTCAAGTGTAAAATACTTTAATTTATCCATATTGTCTCCATGCGCATGTATTATCATAAAATTAGTAACTTCAAATTCTTTCTTAGTAATTCCATCAAGATCTGAAAAAATTCCATCAATGTGAATTCCTTTCTCACGTAATAAAACAGAAGCTCCATCTGCAGCAAGGTTTAAACAATTATTAAAAAAATTTTTTCCTTCAATATTTAGTAATGCCTTTACTGTTGTTTCAAGTGAAGGACCACATCCATAAATAACGATTAAGTTCTTCTGCTGCATCACATCTTTAAAAGAAGATAAAATTTGTTCAAGGTTCCACGCATCAGTTTTATTTTTTAAAACAATAGATAAATAATCACGTGAATCACGATCTTTTTGATAATTAAAATTAAAATCTTCTCTTATTATCAAATACCATTCCTTAAATTCTCTATAATAATTCATGCGATCTATTAGGTTTGAAGCCATATTTTCTTAAAAGTCCAGTTCATTCACTTAATAATAAAATTTTAAATTATTACTTTAATTAATAAAAACATATCAATTAATTCAATTTAATTATAATTCTAATATGAATTAAAAAGGAGTGAAAAATAGTATGACAAAATACTTCACAAAAACTCATCTATGGTTTGATGATGAAACAAAAAGGGTGGGAATTACACCTTATGCTGCTGAGCAGCTTGGAGAAATTAGCTTTGTTGATGTAGAAGGCCTTATCGATGCCGAACTTGAACAAGTACAAATGGCGGGAGACGAACCTGCGAGTGATCCTATCGATTGTACTGTAGAATCCTCTAAAGCTGTTGGAGATATTTATTCTCCTGTATCAGGTAAAGTAATAGAAGTTAATTCGGACTTAATGGATGAGCCTGAAAAAATTAATGAAGATGCCTTCGCAGCATGGCTTTTCAAGATTGAACCATCAAATTGGGATGCTGAAAGAGGTAACTTAATTGACGAAGCTACTTATAATGCCTTTGTGGGGCAATAAATATTTTTATTTAAAATTAGTATAAACCTCACAAAATTTTTCTTTTTTTTTATAATTAATCAAGCAAAAAATATGAATCGTTTAAATAAATTCACTATAGGTTTGGTCATTAATCCAATTTCCGGAATGGGCGGATCTGTTGGATTAAAAGGCACAGACGGGAAAAATATTTTGAAAAAAGCCATTGATTTAGGTGCTAAACCGAATGCCCTAAATCGGACAAAAGAATTTTTAAGGGATTTGGAATCTATAATTTCAAAATTAAAATTTTTAACATGTCCAGGAATAATGGGAGAGTCTACTTTAAAAGAATTAAATTTTGAGTATGAATGTATCAATCATCCAATTTTTAATGAAATCTCAGATACTACAGCTGAACATACAATAGTTGCTGCTGAAATAATGAAAAACGTTAAAGAATTGAAATTAATCATATTTATCGGCGGTGATGGAACAGCCAGAGACATTTTAAGTGCAATTTCTTTAGAAAAGCCATGCTTAGGAATTCCTGCCGGAGTTAAAATCTTTTCAAGTGTTTTTTCTTTAAACCCAAAAACTGCAAGTTCAATTGTTATGCAATTCTTATGGGATGAAATTCAACTTAAAGAATCGGAAGTATTAGATATTGATGAAAAAAAATATAGAAAAGGTAAGTTAGTTTCAAAGATTTATGGACATCTATTAACTCCCTATAATCCGGATTATTCTCAACCATCTAAGATTGGTACTCCTACTTCAGATCTAAATAATCAAGAACGGATAGCTAAACGAGCTATTGAAAATCTTGAAGAAGATGTTTATTATTTATTAGGTCCAGGGACTACAATGAAAGCAATAACTGACAATTTAAATCAAAACAAAACAATTTTAGGAATAGATTTACTCTTAAATAAAAAAGTTATAGCTCAAGATTTAAATGAACGACAGATTTTGAAATATATCGAAAATAAAAATGCGAAGATAATTGTTTCTATTATCGGAAGACAAGGTTTTCTTTTTGGGAGAGGAAATTTACAATTTACTCCATATGTTTTGAAAAAAGTTGGTCCAAAAAACATCATTATTCTCTCAACTAGATTCAAATTACAAAACATACCTAATCAAATATTGCGATTGGACACTCGAGATCCTGAATTGGATAAAAAAATGAAAGGATTATATAAAGTAATTGTAGATTATGATGAGATGAAAATCTGTAACGTAAAATAAATTCATAGTTCTTTATTTTTATTGCGGAAGTTCTCCCGTCTTTACAGCAATTACATATTGAAGTGCGATAAATGTTATTAATATCATTAGACCACCTATCACTAATATCCCTATAGCCATTTTTCGATTATAAACAAATTTAGATGCTTGATACAAGAAAATAAATCCAATCGAGCATAAGGAAATTAGAATTGAAGCAACAATGCCCTCAATAATAAAACTTTCATGAATATCGGTAAAAATAAAAATGGGATCTCCTTGAGCATTTGCCCCTAATGCCGGCGGATCTCTAACAAGTAAATATACAACTCCAGTTTGAAGTACGAATAAAATTATAAAAACACCAATTATTGTTAAAGATCTTGATGGCATGGGAAGTGATAATCTCGGAAATCTAAATCTAGGAAATTTAACTTTTGGTTTCCTTAATGTTTTTCCAGGAATCCAAGGCATTCTTCTTTTAATCTTCTCTACTATGGTCTCAGACCCTATTATTTCTTCCTTAGCAATTGACTGTTTTTCCATGATGAACTATGGTTTAATTATTCATTTAAATTTATTAATTTTTTCAAACGACTTTAAACGGATTTTAATATTCTATATTAATTTTTCTAATAATTTTAACAAAAAATTCCAAATCTTTTCTACGGATTTAATTGATAAGCGCTCATTTGGGGAATGGGGCCCTATATTTGTTGGGCCTATTGAAATCATTTCCATTTTCGGGAATTTCTTTTTCAAAATCCCGCACTCTAAACCCGCATGAAGCGCTTTAACATTTATTTCCTTTTTAAATAATTCTTTATAAGTATTTTTAGTTAATGTTAAAACCCTAGAATTAAAATCTGGGGTCCAACCCGGGTAATCACTGTCAATTGTAAAACTAATTTCTAAACCTGTTAATTCAAATAGAGCTTTAGCTTTCTCCCAAATTACCGATTTAAAATATTCGCTTAAACTTCTTTGATGTATTTTTATTACAATATTGTTTTTACCTGTTTTTATTACTGCCAAATTGGTAGATGTAAATACCAAATCCGGAATTTTTGGATGCATTGAAAGAGGTCCAGTTGGAATTGTATATAAAACATTCAACAAATTATCTTGGATCCTTTTTGAAAATACTTCTTTATCAGAGTAGCTTTCTAACAGTTCTATTGAAATGTTCACATGCGGCTCTATACCTTCAAACAACACTTTCGTTCTAGCGAAAAGTTCTTCAATAAAAACCCTTATTTCTGTAAATTCATCTTCTTTCACAAAAAAAATTGCGCTAGCTTCTCTGGGTATGGCATTAGTTCTATTTCCTCCATTTATAGAGCCAAGGTGAATTAAGTATTTGGCATTTATTTTCCAAAGAATTTGACTAATGATTTTTAGGGCATTTCCCCGACCTAGATTAATGTCAACTCCTGAATGACCACCTATTAATCCAGAAATGAAAAGCTTAATTGGAAGGAAATGTTTTTCAGTTTTTTTTATACTAAAAGTTTCATTTTTTATATCAATAATCGTTACTTTGCCCCCAGCACAACCTATTATGACGGAATCCTCAGACTCTGAATCTAAGTTTATTAAATAATTTCCATCCACTAAATTTTCATCGATTTCAAAAGCCCCCTTCAATCCAGTTTCTTCCTCAACAGTAAATAAGAATTCTAATCCTAAAGAACCAAAATCTAAATATCCATTATGAATTTTTTTAATGAGTGTTAATAAATAACAGATACCAACACCATTATCAGCTCCTAAAGTTGTCCCTTCAGCAGTAAGCCATTTTTCATCATTAATTTCTATAATTTTTAATTTTAATGGATCTTTTGAAAAATTATGGGATATATCTTCATTTTTTTCACAAACCATATCCATATGGCATTGTAAAACAACTTTTTGTTTTGGTTTTGATTCTACTGGAGTTTTTACCACAAGATTTCCAGCATTATCGACTTGTATTTTAAATCCAAGTCTCTTTGCTTCTTTTTTAATAAAAGCTCTTACTCTTTCTTCATGTTCAGAGCATCTAGGAATTTTAGTAATTTGTTCAAAATATTCCCAAAATTCAGAAGGGTATCCTAAATCTTTCAAATTTAACAATTAAATCGCTTCCAATCAAAATATAAATATCAATTCATTTATTATAATTATAAAATAACGCTAGATTCCTTATAATTTTATTTAAAGGCTGATAAAATGAGTTGGAAAGATCTTTATTCTGAAGTAAAAAAGCGAAAAATGGAAGCACTAGATAAAAAGGATGTTGTGAAAGCTGTAGAAAAACATGGAAAAATATTAGCTGTGAGTGGAAGATATGAAAAACCCAAAAAAGTCGTGGAATATATGTACGCATCCTTGAAAAGGGTAATAAGAGAAAAAGATATAATGAAAGAAGACTTATCTCAATACGATGTTGTACTTATAGGATGTCCTGGTAGTGATATTCCTCATGCTTCTTATCCAAAAGTTAAAGATTTTGTAATGAACGGTGGATGGCTAATCACGACTGATTGGGCGATTCGAAGCATAATTGAAAATATTTTTCCTGGATTCATAAGATGGAATGGTGCAAAAACCGCAGACGCTGTTGTTTCGTGTCAAATTCTTGAGCCAGATCACCCTTTTCTTGAAGGTGTTTTGAGTGAGATCCAACAAAGTAAATGGCAAAAACAAACTGTTAAAAATACAAAAAAAAATGAATTTAGATGGTGGTTAGAAACCCGTTCTTTTCCAATACAGGTCGTAAATCACCAAGCTGTTAGAGTCTTAATTGGCTCCTGGGAAATTCAGAATAAGTGGGGAGAATCACCGGTACTGGTAGAATTCGATTATGGGAAAATGGGTGGTAGAATAATCCATATGATAAGCCATACTCATTTACAAAAAGGTGGAGCAAAAGGAAAATACGCCTCAGCATTAATTCTTACTAATATCTTAGACGAAAAAATATCTCAAAAAATTGGTATTTCACAAAATCAGTCTCAGAGATATGTTTCTGTTTGGGAAACACCTGAATCTCAACCTCAACAACAATATTCTCAACCCTCTTTAGAAGATCAATGGGTTTCAAGCCCTCACCAGGAAAATTTTTTAACTCCTTCTAACATCGGGAGTGGATTAACAGAAACTTCACAAATAATTGAAGCAGATATCAATAGCAGTAACTTTTCTTTTGCAACCAAGTGTGTTTATTGTGGTTACGATTTTGGTGAATTTATTGGTAAAATTTACATATGCCAAGCGTGTAACACCCCCTATCATGAAAACTGCCTTAACCTACAAGTTAATGAAGGAACTTGTAAAAAATGTGGCAGAATTTTGTTATGGTAAATCCTATCCATTAAAAATAATTTTCAGAGCATTAAGAAAAAAATAAAAAAAATGAAAAATATTTGCTGGTTCTAAAAACTTAGTTTTCTATTATCTCAATTGCCTCTTCAGGACATTGAGTTTCACAAGCCCTACAACCTACACAATCTTCTCTGTTTTCTTCTAGAATATTTACCTTTTCTCCCTCAGGTTCGCCAAAACATTCAGAAGGACATACTTCATAGCACGTACCGCACCCGGTGCATGCCTCCTCATCAATTTTTATGTCAAAGGACATTTTTTTTGACTCCTTTCAGTTCTTATTCCTTATTTTCAAAATTTTAATTATTTTATAATAATCCTATATTTGAAAATAATATAAAAAATTTAAATTTCGTTTTTATTGAGAATAGTTTTCAGATGCTTATGGTTTTTAAATTTAAAAATGAAGATTTTTATACATAAATATCACAGAATCTAATAATTAAATTTAGATTCTGAAATAAAATGACTAACAGATTATTATTAGGCATAAATAAAGTCTAGTGAATGCAAAGAACAAAAATTTTAATTGTTAGAATTTTCTAATTTTAATCTCATTCACTCTCTTAAAAGCATATAGTCTTATGTAAATCTATGTTAAATGGTTTTACTTCAATTTGGATTAAAATTAACAAAAAAACTTTAATAAATTTAAAAAAAATAAAACCAAAAAATGGCCAATATATTTTTTTAACTTTGCTTTTAGCCACCAAATTCTTCGTCTTCTCCTTCAACCGCCAGTTCATTCTCGAACTCTTCGATTGGGGCTGAATATCTCTATTTTTAAAAAAAAATGGAAAATTAAAAAAATAAAAAATATTAATTATTAGTTTATTCTCCTGCTTCTTCTGCTTCTTCTTCAGCTGCAAGCTCTTCTTCGAGCTCCTCGAGCGGGACTGGTGCTGGCGTAGTTAACATACTATATCCAATCCAAACAGCTATGATTGCAATCAAAATGATTAACAACCACATTGGTGCCACGACGAATAATCTCCAATCCATCCAGTCTATATCTCCAATAAGACGGGTCCATTCATCCCAATTTGGATTATCCCAGATGGTATCAAATAATAAATCAACTAAAGAGCCCATTGTATAGACGATAGCGATGAGAATGCCAACGATCATGACAATTGCGCCAATAACTTTGTCTTTGGCCATGTTTATTACCTTTTAGTAAGTTTTTTTATGTTTTTTTATTTGATAATAATTTTATTATAAATGATGTTAAGCATGTTAATTTTGCTTAATATGATTTTTAAAAAATTATTTAATTAAAACCATTCGATCAAGACGATTTGATCGTAAATAAAATATTTTATTGATCCACTAATAGACAATATATAACTAATAATATACTTGAAAAATACTAGATATCGGGATTAATCCATGTCTAAAGAAACTGGATACGTGTTAATAATTGGCTCAAGCAATATGGACTTGAATATATATTCTAAACGTTTCCCAAATCCAGGTGAAACCGTTACTGGAGGAACCTTTAAACAATTTTTGGGTGGTAAAGGAGCTAATCAATCAGTTGCTTCAATTAGGTCCGGAGCTAAGACAGTTTTCGTAGGAAAGATTGGAATGGATGCTTTTGGAGATCAAATGGTTTCTCAATTAACTAATGAAGGAATTAATATGGATAATATTATAAGAGATCCTACGGAAACAAGTGGTGTTGCGTTCATTTTGATTGATGAAAATGGAGAAAATATGATAAGTGTGGCTCCAGGAGCAAATTTTAAATTAAATGCTGAAGAAATTAGATCAAATGCCAATATAATAAAAAATGCACGTTGTTTAATTGTTCAAATGGAGATTCCAATGGAAACGATTAAAGAGATATTTACTATCGCTTCTGAAGGAAATGTTATTAAAATATTAAATCCTGGGCCATTAAAACCAATTCCGCAAGATGTTTTAGAGAAAATTGATATTTTAGTTCCTAATGAGGGAGAATTAAATCGTTTACACTCTTTTTTAAATCTAAAAGATTTAACTGGAGAAGGAAAAAAAAGAATAATACAGGCTTCAAAGGATATTTCTAATATAGGGATAAAACACGTCATAACTACTATGGGTAATAAAGGATGTTTGATTTACACGAGAGAGGAAGATAAAGTTATTGAAATACCCGCCCCTAAAGTAAAAGCGGTGGATACTGTAGGAGCTGGAGATAGTTTTATTGGAGTATTAGCAAGCAAATTAAGTAAAGGGGAGTCAATTGAAAACGCAGTTAAATATGCTACTGTTGCAGCTTCCATCGCGGTAACCAGAAAAGGTGCTCAAGAATCAATACCATATTTAAATGAGATAGAAGATAAGTTAAAGGAATTAAATATAAATGTTGAATAAAAGGAGATTGTAAGTTGATAAAAGAGATTATAATGGCTCGAAGGAGCACTTTATTGAGGAGAAATAATTCTCAAGAATTAATAATTTCATTAGATCAACAAGCATTTAAGGAAATTTTTCTTATTAATGGACGATCTTTTATCACTAAGGAATTATCACATTTAGATTTAACCATTAAGCCAGAAGATTTTTACATGATAATAAACAATGGAAATAAATCCATTGAGATACATTATAACAACGATATCTCTATCCACAATGTTATTTTTGATCCATATAAATATGAAAACTCAGAAAAAATTAATTTTAAACCAGAGTTCTTTATAGAAAAATATAACGTGCCCGAAGGTTATTTAGACACGCTTCCCAAATGGTACAGTTTTAAATTTACTTATCCTGATTATAATTTGATCTTTATTCGACCAGAGTTTGGTCTTTCTATTCAGATTCATGAGAATAGGAATGAATTCTGGGAAATCTTAGAGGGAAGACCTATTATAATTAACGGGAATACTGTACACTATTATGTTGAGAATGGCACAAAATTTCAGAATCCGATGAATACATATCATTCGGTAATTAATCCCAATGCGGGAGAAAATCAATTTGTTGTCATAAAAGAAAGATGGCGCGGAGAATTTGATGAAAACGATATAAAAAGAGTTTTTAATCCTAACAATTACTATTGATTCTTATTGCTACCCAAAACGCAATTAAAAATCATGTAATTGTTTAAGTTTTTTGGACTCTCTTCAAAATTACATCTAAGACTTATAAGTTTTATGATTTTTGCTTACTTAACCTAAAAGTTAAAATTTAAAGCAACACTAAAATCTTTACCGTGTTAAATTATGGGTAAAAAATTTACAGAATAATATTAATGGAATAAGCAGATTGGTAAAAAAAATGGCTCCGAATGAAGAAAGCAATGAGAAAATAGAAAAAGAGTTGGAAGAGGAAGAACCTTCTGAGGAAATTATTGAAGAACTTGAAGAAGAAGAAGGAGAGGGAGAATTAGATGCAGAAGCAGAGCTAGATAGATTAAGATTTAAATATAGAGGTTACACTTTAGAAGAATTAAAAAGAATGAATATGGACCAATTCATTCAACTTTTACCAGCTAGAGCAAGAAGATCTTTGAGAAGGGGGTTGCCTCCTAGACAAAAAAAATTGCTTGAGAGACTAAGAAGAGCTTATCGTGCTAAGAAACGTGGGAAAGATTTACTCACTCGAACACATATAAGAGATATGATTATCTTTCCTGAAATGGTGGGACTTAAAATAGGTATCTATAATGGAAAAGAATTTATTACAGTAGAAATTAAACCAGATATGATAGGATCATATTTAGGCGAATATGCTCTAACTCGAAGGCGAGTCCAGCATGGTTCGCCCGGGATTGGAGCCACTCGTAGTTCAAAATATGTTCCATTGAAATAAATTAAGATATAAAAATAATCGAGATGAAAAACAATGCCTAACTGGGATTATTCATTTGTAGAAGAGAAATACGATAGTGAGAGGTTAGCAAAAGCTTCAGGTCGAGATCTCAGAATTAAACCAAAAGATAGTAGAGAAATTTGTGCTGTAATTAAAGGAATGAAAGTCGATCAAGCCAAGAGGTTTCTTGAGGATGTAATTAATTTAAAACAATCCGTTCCGTTTAGGAGACATAAGAAAAAGTTAGCTCATAAAAAAGATTTAAAGCAATTCAAGTGGTATGCTGGGAAATATCCTCAAAAAACGACAGCTCGAATATACGAAGTTCTCGCGGCTGTAGAATCGAATGGTGAATATAAAGGCTTAGATATTGATGCTTGTAGAATAATTCATGCAGCTACTCATAGAGGAAGGGTAATAAAAAGATATATTCAACGCGCTCGAGGACGCAGTACTGCAAAATTTAGGCATCTTTCACACGTCGAGCTTGTAATTTATGAATTTCCAAGTTAGGTAAAATAGAATTAGATAGAGGTAATTGAAAGAAAATGAGCCCATTGGTAAAAAATTTCATTGAACAGGGAATTAAATTGATGCAAATAAATGAATATTTGCGATCAGAGTTAGTACGAGCTGGATTTGCAGGTGTTGATGTTCAAAAGACTCCGTTAGGTGTAAGGATAACTTTGAGGACTAGTCGTCCAGGACTTGTGATTGGGAAGGGGGGAAAACGTATCCAAGAAATTACAGATGTGCTCCAAGATCGATTTGGCTTAGAAATGCCACAGATCGAGGTCGAAGAGGTTCCGAATCCTGATTTGAATGCCCAAATTATGGCGGAAAGACTTGCCTATTCTTTAGATAGAGGAAGACATTATCGTCGTGCGGGATATTATATACTCAGAAAGATTATGGAATCAGGCGGTGCTTTAGGAGCAGAAATTCGAATTTCAGGTAAAGTAACTTCACAAAGGGCTAGGACACAAATATTTCGAGCCGGTACTATGACTAAAAGCGGACACAATGCCCAAGAAGGAGTCGATAAGGGTGTTGCTCAATGCATTCAAAAATCAGGAGTATTAGGAGTTATTGTGAAGATAATGCAAGCTAATACAAAGATGGGAGATGAGGTCAAAATAAAAGAAGACCTCCTAGCTCAAGCACAAGCAGAAGCAGAAGCAGAATTGGCAAAAACGAGAGGAGAGTATATGATTGAAGAGGCAGAAGAGGTATTAAGCTTGGAAGATAAGGGACTGATTGATGAAGTTGATGAAGAAAAAGTTGCTGAACTTTCCTTAGATTCCAAAAAAGAAGATAAAAGTAAAGAAAAATAATTGTATAACAAGGAAAACTCGTGATGAAATATGGGAGATCTCTTAACAGCTAAAAAAGTTAGAGAAATGGATGAAAGAGAAAGGGAAAGGGCTTTAATTAATTTAAGAGAAGAATTGATGTTATTATATTCATCACAAACTGGTGGAGGTCTACAAGACAATCCTGCAAAAGCAAGGATGTTAAGAAAGCAAATTGCAAGAATACTAACAGTGATAAATGAGGAAAAGCGATGATAAATCCAAAATATCTGATATACCATGATTTGATTGGATTTCATGCACTAGCAAGATTAAAATCAAAGCCAATTGGAACGAAATTCTTGGATATAGGAATCGTGATTGATGAAACGAAAAACATGTTAATTACTGAAAAGGATAATAAAGTTAAGAAATATATTAAAAAAGATCATTTATTTAGGTTTGAAATTCCAAACTACAAGGAGAATGGGGAGGATTATTATTTAGAAGTTCAAGGAAATAAAATTGTGGGTCTACCCGTGAATAGATTAAGAAGTTTAAAAAAGAGGAGATGGTTTAAAAGATGAGCAGAAATATCGGAATCCCTGGAACAAGTTCTCCAAAAATCAAGGCTGAAGAATGTAAAGACCAATCTTGTCCTTATCATGGTAATAGCAGAATTAGGGGTAAAATTACTCAAGGGATTGTTGTAAGCAAAAAATCAAGAAATACAGTCATTATTAGACGTGATTATGTTCATTTTATTAAAAAGTATCAAAGATATGAACGACGTAACACGCGACTTGCATGTCATTTACCAGATTGTTTAAGCCATGAGATTCAAGTTGGAGATTTTGTAAGAGTTGGAGAATCTCGTAAAATTTCTAAAACAAAAGCATTTATAGTACTAAATAAGATATAAGGTAGGGTGGTTTAATGGGCACTAGAAGAAAATTAGGACGAAAACGCCAAGTAAAACCTAGAACAAGTTATGGATTGTGCAACGGTTCGAGAATTATCATTGCGGATAACTCAGGAGCTAAAATAGCTCAGATCATCAACGTGGATCATTTTAAAACACGATTAAGAAGATTGCCTAAGGCCACAGTTGGAAGTATTTGTACAGTCACGATCAAAAAAGGAAAGCCTGAGATGCGAGGAAATATCATGAAAGCAGTAATTGTTAGACAAAAAATGATTTATAGGAGATTAGATGGCACGAGATTATGTTTTGAGGATAATGCTGGTGTGTTAGTCACAAAAGAAGGCGATCCCAAAGCTACAGAAATTAGAGGACCAATAGCGAGGGAAGCAGCAGAACTATTTCCTCGATTGGCATCAATTTCATCATTAATAATTTAAGATAATTATGGATTGATAAAAATGAAAATTAAATCAATACAACCTAGGAAGCAAAGAAAAGCTCTTTATAATTATAAAAACCATCAACGGTCAAAATTAGTAAGCACAAGGGTAGCTGATTTTCTTCGTGACGAATATGGGATTAAACGTCTCCCATTGAGGGTAAGCGACCAAGTTAGAGTAGGTAAGGGGGAATTCAAGGATTTTGAGGGTGAAGTTATTGAAATTACAAGAGATTTAAGATGTAAGATAAAAGAATGTACTTTTGAAAAAGCAGATGGAACCCAATTTCACCCAAAAATTTCCATATCTAATTTAATCATTACAAAATTTGCAAAGGAGAAGAAAATGGATCCATGGCGTGCGAATATAATTGAACGAAAAGCATTATATGGTTTTTATGAAGAAGAGATAACAGCTCCTAAAAAAGAGAAAAAGGAGGAATAATAAATTATGACTAGACACGGAAGCCAAAAAATCCTTAAAAGACTCAATACACCTGCATTTTTACAAATCAAAAGAAAACACGGCAAATTTTTTGTTAACCCTTCACCTGGACCTCATCCAAGAAGGTTTTGCCTGCCACTTCTCCATATTGTAAGAGATCTTCTAAGGATAGTCGATTCACATAGAGAAGCCAAGAAACTAATTGTTTTAGGACATATTAAAGTGGATGGAAAAGTTGTTAAAGAAAAATCATTTCCCGTTGGACTAATGGATGTTCTTTCAATTGATAAAATGAACAAGCATTATAGAATCCTACCGGATTCTCATTATGGCTTAATTTTACACGAAATTCATGAAGAAGAAAGTATATATAAACTGTGCAGGATAAATAAAAAGACAACAATAAAAGGTGGTCACATCCAATTAAACTTACATGATGGGAGAAATATCTTAATCAAAGTTAGTGACCCAAGAAATCCAAAAGAAGATATTTATAAAAGAATGGATGTATTGAAAATCAGCATTCCTGAGCAAGAAATCATTAAGATATTAAGATTTAAAGAAAATAATTTAGCAATCATAATGTCCGGGAAGAATATTGGACAAATAGGCAAGATTATAAATATTTTAAAACGTTTTGGTCCAAAGGCAAGTACAGTCTCGATCCAACATGATGGAGGTCATACAGAAACGTTGTATGATTACACCTTTATTATAGGAGAAGAACAATCTGAAATTAGCTTACCGAAAATAGAAAATTATTGACTTAAAGAAAGGGAAAAAATATGTCAGCTAAATCCAAGAGAAAAAGTGCGAAAACATTATCAAGGAAATTTGAGGAAAAATGGAAGAATCCAATGAAAAGACCATATCTAGAAAAGCTGGTATTAAACATAGGAGTTGGTGGGGGAGGAGAAGAACTAGAAAAAGCAGTCACAGTTTTAGAACAAATTACAGGAAGGAGAGCAGTTAAAACTCTTTCAAAAGTCAATGTAAAAGAGTTTAATTTGAGAAAAGGTAGATCAATTGGCTGTAAAGTCACTGTAAGAGGAAAAGAAGTAGAAAAATTATTAAAGAGACTGCTAATCGTAAATAATAATAAAATTTTAAGAAAAAGTTTTGATAATTATGGAAATTTCGCGTTTGGGATTGATGAACATATAAAAATCCCTCAAACTGAATACGAAGCTTCAATCGGTTTATGGGGCTTGGATGTTTGTGGTAGGATATTAAGGCCGGGAATGAGAGTGAAATTTAGGCGGAAAGCCCGGGCTAAAGTTCCAAAGCATCACTATGTCCCGCGTGAGGAGGCTCAATATTTTTTAAAACAGAATTTTGGAGTTGATATAGTAAAAGAATTAGATTTAGAATTTATTTAATGAATTAAGGTGAAAAAATATTCCACAAGGCAAGCATTATGGAAAAGGAGTTCGCGAATGCAGGCGATGTCATACCCATAGAGGAGTGATTCGTCGATATGGGTTGTATATCTGTAGAAGATGCTTTTATGAAATAGGTAAAGATATCGGATTTAAAAGGTTTGAATAAGAATTTAATGAGAAAAAGAAGAGAGTGAAAAATGATGGCAAATACACTAGCAGACGCGTGCTGTGCTCTTAAAAACGCAGAAAGGGCACGGAAAAAGGAAGTGATCATCAGTCCAGCTTCTAAAGTTCTTCAACAAATATTAAGGATATTCCAAAAATATGCATATATAGGTGAATTTGAGAGGTATGATGATGGACGTCAAGGAAAGTTCAAGATTGCGTTATTAGGTAAAATAAATGAATGTACAGGTTTAATGAGGTTGAATTATAAACTTACTCAGTTTGAAATGTTAGAGAGAAAATTATTGCCGGCTCCTGGTTTAGGATTGATCATTTTGGCTACAAATCAAGGAGTAATGACTATGAAAGAAGCAGAAGAAAAGCACATAGGTGGTCATACATTATGTTATATTTATTAATTCGTATATGATGTGAGTTTAAAATGGTAAAAATAGCATTTTTTAAGGAAGAATTGGAGATTCCAAAAGGAGTTGAAGTTTCATTAGAGGGTGGTCATCGTATTAAAGTAAAAGGCCCTAAAGGAATCATTATTAAAGATTTTAGTCATATTAGAGGTATAAAAGTTACAGTTCAAGATAGTAAAATTACTTTTTCAACTCATTTCCCAAAGGGGGAAACTCTTGCTCTGATCAAAACAGTTGTCAGTATTATTAATAACCTAATCATTGGAGTGCAGGCTAATTATAAATATGTTTCAAAAATCTGTTATTCCCATTTCCCCTGCAGTGTTAGAATTGATGAGAAAAACCACATAATATTCATTGAAAATTTCTTGGGAGAACGAGCCCCAAGAGCCGCGAAATATCCAAATAATGTAAAAGCGGAAGTTGATGGAGATGACGTTTATTTTATAGGGCCAGACAAGGAAGCATTAGGACAAGCAGCAGCCAATGTAAAAAGAGCGTGCCGTATAAGAAAAAAAGATCCCAGGGTATTTCAAGATGGTGTATATTTGTATAAAAAGATTCTTGGAGATGATATAATCTGGGAAATCGGATAATGGGAGGTAGTTAAGATGGTACAAGAAAAGAGATTGATGGAACTTAGAAAGAATATAGATAAAAAAAGGCCCACATTTAGACGAGTCGAATCTTGGAGGTATAAAAGAGTAAAAGATTCGTGGAGAAAAGCGAGGGGTATTGATTCCCAAACTCGAAAGAAAACTAAATCTGGTGTTAAATCTCCCACGGTTGGTTATAGAGGTCCTAAAAAGTTGAGAGGTTTACATCCTTCTGGATATGAAGAAGTAAGAGTTACTAATATTGATGATTTGAAAAATTTAAGCAATAAAAAGCATGCTCTTAAGATCTCAGGCAAGTTAGGTGCTAAAAAAAGAATTTCTCTTATAGACTACTGCCAAAAAAGAGGATTCAGAATATTAAACCTTGGTATCTCACAGAAAGAGATTGAGAGCTTAGAGAAAATGGTTGAAGCACCTATAGCCGATATGGAAAGTGAAGAATTTATCGACATAGATGAATTAGGAAATTCTCTTGAAACAGAGGATAGAAAATAATAATAAGCGAGGAAATTTAAGATGAATTTAAAACCACAGAAAAGAATGGCGGCTGAGATTCTCAAATGTGGGGAGAATCGAGTGTATTTCGATCCATATTTAATTGAAGACATCTCTTTAGCTATAACTCGTGAAGACATTCGTAATTTAATAAAGCAAGGTGTAATACAGAAGAAATATAAAAAAGGTATTTCAAAATATCGAAAAAATCTCCGACACGAACGAAAGAAAAAAGGGAGAGCGAGAGGATTAGGAAAAAGAAAAGGAACAAAGCATGCAAGAACTCCAAAGAAAAAGGCTTGGATTAAACGAATTCGTCCAATTAGACGAGAATTAAAAATATTAAGAGATCGGAGATTAATTACAGTTGCTAATTATCGAAAATTGTATAAAAATGCGAAAGGTGGAATGTTTAACAGTATAGCTCAATTACATCGGTATATTAGAGAAAAAGAATTAATTAAAAGAGGAAGATAAGAAAATGGGAAGAGGTCCAAGATATAGAGAGTCATTTCGAAGGCGGTTTGAGGGTAAAACAGATTATCACAAAAGATTAAAGTTATTGAAATCAAGAAAATTAAGAGTTGTGGTGAGGATTTCAAATAATCATGTTAGAATTCAGTTTATTGAATCCAAACTCGGAGGAGATAAAGTTTTAATATCTACCTATTCAAAAGAGTTAACAAAAGATTATGGATGGATTGCTAATACAGGGAACTTGCCAGCAGCATATTTAACAGGTTATTTAGCAGGATTAAGAGCGAAGAATAAAAGAATTCAAGACGCCATTTTTGATTTAGGCATTTTTTACCATAGAAATCGAGTACTTGCTGCATGTAAAGGTATTTTAGATACAGGAATAAAGATTCCTTATCGCGAGGAATTCTTCCCAGAAAATTTGGAAGAAAGAATAAAAGGTATTCACATTGAAAATTATGCTAAAAAGCTAAAAACAGAAGAACTGGAAAAATATGAAAAAATATTTTCCGGTTATATTGAGAAAAAAAAAGTAGATCCACTGAAAATCAACCAAATGTTTTCAAATTCATTAAAAATGATTGAAAGTAAACCTTAATATAGGGATGAAAGATGAGTCGGTTAAGAGATATTAAAGAAGCATGGGTTCCTAAGACTCGCCTTGGAGAATTAGTTCAACAAGGGCTAATTACGTTAGATAAAATATACCAAAATAATCTCGTAGTCAAAGAAAAGGAGATTATTGACGTTTTGCTCCCACAATTGCGAGAAGACGTAGTAACAATCCGTATGGTGCAGCAAATGACTGCTAGTGGTCAACGTAGTAAATTTAAAGCGGTTGTACTTGTAGGTGCCGATGGTTTTATTGGTGTTGGTGCTGCAAAAAGCAGGGAGGTGGGACCTGCCATCAGAAAAGCAATCGACAAAGGCAAACTCTCAGTCATTCCAATTTTACGAGGTTGTGGCAGCAAAGAATGTGGATGTGGGGGGACTCATAGCATACCTTTCAAGGTTAATGGCAAATGTGGTAGTATACGAATTAATCTAATACCTGCTCCAGTTGGGGTGGGTCTTGCATGTGCGGATAAAGTAAAGCAATTGTTAAGGCTTTGTGGCATTGAAGATATCTGGAGTAAAACATTTGGTGATACAAGAACAAGTGAGAACCTTGTAAAGGCAACCTTTGACGCCCTAAAAAATGCACATAAATATAACTTCAATATATAAAAAAATAAGCGGTGTTAATATGGCAATGGCAAAAAAGAAAATCAAGTCAAAAGAAACAGAGTACATTCCTAAGCTCTACTTTGCAGTTCGTCTAAGAGGGGCACCCGGCATGAGGCGAAAAATTCTGGGCACCCTCAAAATGCTGAGGATGCATAAAGTAAATCATGGTGTCTTAATATGGGGGACTAAGAGTTATAAGGGTATGCTTATAAAATGCAAGGACTATGTTGCTTACGGTGAAATTGATGGAAAAACATTAATTAGATTACTGAGAGTTAGAGGGAAAGTAGAAGGAAATGAATCACTTACGGAAGAGCATGTAAGAAATTTAACTAATTACAAGAATTTTAGGGAGTTAGCTAAAGCGTTATTGAATGGAGAAATACAATACCGAGAAAAAGATATATACAAAATTAAACCCGTATTTCGCCTCCATCCCCCAAGAAAAGGCCATCGCGGATCCATTAAAAAACATTATGGTGAAGGTGGGACTCTTGGCGATGTTGGTCTTTATATTAACGGATTAATTCATAAAATGTTATAATAATAAAGTGGAGAAAATAATGAGAAAATTCCCAAAAAAAGTTCGAAAAATGAGGGGTACCCGTACACTCGGTTATGGTAGGGTAGGCCAACATAGAAAAACAGGACAACGCGCTGGTAGAGGAAAAACTACTCAATGGAAAAAAAGCAAAAGGAGTTATTATTTAAAGCAAAAGGAACTTGGATTTCCTGACCCAGATTGGAAAATGGGAAAACGAGGCTTTAAAAGACCTCAGGATATAATTCGCATTTATGATGTAAACACAATTAATGTTAAAGAATTAGACCAAAAAATAGAAAATTTGGTATTAAATAAAAGGGCTTCAAAAACTGGAAATACATATAGTATTAATTTAAATGAAATTAACATACAGAAAGTATTAGGCCGGGGAGAACTTAATAAAGTAATCAATATTACAGTCAACAAAGCCTCCAAGAAAGCCATTGAAAAAATAGAGGCTGCTGGTGGTAAGGTGAATTTACTCTCGCAAGTAGGATGATGTTTTCTTTCTTTCTTGTAAAATATTTTTCTTTATTAAAAGTATTAAAAGAATTAATTTGAAATTCGCCATTTAATGCAATATAATGCCTTTAAATCAAAATAAAAGGTTAAATGAAGAAGAAATTAGCGAGAATGAGGTGGATCAAAAAAGAAGAAACACGTGTTTAATAGCGTGTTTAATATTAATATTAGTTATGATGCTACCCGCCACTTTAGCGTTATTAGCTATTTTTTAAAAATTTTTTCTTTATTATGAAATCAATTTATTTATCAACTGGATTAATCCAGGTAATATAAAAATGAACCCAAGAGTATTTCCAATTATATGAATGGTAGTAAAACCTATTCCTATCAAAAAATATGGTAAAAACTCATCTAAGGTTCCATAATATGATAGCACATTAACCAAAGAAGAAAAGATTTGAAAACTAATTGTTATTAATGCTCCGATAATACCAAAAATGAAAATTATATGAATTTTATATAAATCGTCGTCAAGTTTAACAGTTTTCATCTTTTTTAATAGATCATTAGTTAAAGCACCCAGTAATCCTGTTATAGAATAATGGGTCAATTGAAAAGTTAAAAGTGGTAAAGGAGAAGCGCCTAAAGGATTAAAAAAACAGAAAATGAATGAACCCAAGAAACCAACAATCATTCCATCTTTTTTACCTAAAATGAAACCTGATAAAAAAATTGTTAAAGTAAATAGCTCTATATTAGGTAAGGATGCCAACAAATAACCTAAAACTATTGCTAGCGCGGTAAATGTGCTTATTAAAGCAACTCTAAAGGATTTTCTTTCCAACCATATTGAATGACTCACTCTTTCTTGCTTAAGATCTATCAGTTCCACTGTTCCACTATCTTTTTTTGATTCAGATTTTAACTCCAATACAATCTCAGTTTAAATATCTTTTTAATATGTTAAACATTAAGGAAGGATAAAATTTAAAGATATGGTAACTTATCCTACGATCTCACCGCTTCTACTCTTCAAATAATGAGATTAGAAAGAGTGGACTTTTTTTAAAATCAATTAAATAAGTGCAATCTGAATAATATTTTTGTTGGGTTTAACTAAATATTAATGGTTTATTCAATATCTCCTCTTCGTAACGCACTCATTTGATTAAAGGATGCCAAATATTTTAACCCTTTCACTTTAATTTTACGTGTGAGAACCTTTCTTCTTATATCGCGACTTGATAGTATTCCATCACCAATTTCCTTAAATATTTGTCTCGTAGTTTTCATATAACTATCCCAACCTAATCTTTCTTTCATAATATTTTCTTTAGGTGTGTTTTTTATCCCTCCAACAGATACAATTCCATTTTCAACTGTAATTAAAGCAGCATATTCTCTATCTTTTGGGTTTAAAAGTATTTTGAAATTGGCATCCTTAAACTGTTCTTTGAATTTTTCATTACTATTTAATGATTCATAACCTTCTTTTATGGATTTAACAAATTCACTTAGTTCTCCACTACCTATTTCTTGTTCCGACATAATTTTCAACTTATTATTTTGGATTTGATTTTATTTACTAAAACTAATTATGATATCAATATATTTAAATTTTTGACATTTTTATAAAAACTATTCAGATCCAAGAGGAATAAGATTATAATGTTTAAATTATCCATTATTTTATATTAAAAATTTGAAACTGAAAATGAATCATCTGCTCCAAAAAACTTCTTTAGGTTTAAAATATCTGACTCTATTGATTTTGATTTTTTATTATATACTTCATTTGGATAATTTCTTAGAGAAAATTCAGCTAATTGAAAAAGAACTCTATTCAGGTTTTTCCCTTTTTGGGTTAAAGAATATTTAATCATCACTGGTGTATCAGAAATGACTGTTTTCTTGATTAAACCTGAATTTTGCAATTCTTTTAGCCGTAATGAAAGCATCTTTGTACTCATTTGAGGATTTGAATCTAAAAATTCCGTAAACCTTTTTTTCCCTTTAAATAAATCTCTAATTATTTGTATTGACCATTTCTTTCCTACAAATTTAAGAGCTACTTCTATAGGACAATTTTTCATATTCTCTAAATCTTCAAACACTTCCATTTTTCTCACAATATTACCAATTAGTTACTACTTGATTTAAATAGTAAAAGAATTTTGTTACTTTAATATATTTGGTTACTTAAATATATAAATAAAAAAAATAATAAAAAAATTAGTGAATTGTCTAATAGGTAACTAAAAATGGAGAACATTGTTCTGATTAAAAAGAAAATTGATTGTGATATACATACTGCATTTAATTTATTTACCATTAATGAATTATTAGAGAGTTGGTTAACTGTTGAAGCTGGTGTAGACCCTAAGGTTGGAGGTAAATACGAGCTTTTTTGGGATCCTAGGAACAAAGAAATCAATAGTACGATCGGATGTAAAATTACTGGATTTGAACAAGATAAGTTTATATCCTTTGACTGGAAAGGACCAGCTAACTTTAAATCTTTTATGAATTTCGCTGATCCTTTAACACATGTAATTGTATTTTTTTCTCCTAATAGAATAGATCCAAATAAAACAACTATTCATCTCTTCCACACGGGTTGGAGAAAAGATCCAGAATGGCAAGAGGCTCGCGATTATTTTGAAAAAGCTTGGTCAAATGCGCTAGGAGTGTTAAAAGAAAAAATCAAGAAAAAGCTAATACCTTAATTTTATTCTACTATTTCTATTTCTTCCCTTTCAAGTGGAACTTCTTCCCTTGCAAATCTTTTCATTGTTATTGCATCGTTTGGGCATTTTACTGCGCATAATCCACATCCCAAGCATTTATCAATATTAATTTTAGCAGTATTTTCTATACTAATGGCACCAAATTTACATCGTTCTGTACAAGTTCCGCATCCTTCACAAATATCCTCATCAACGTGAGCAATGTAATTTGCCCTAGCAATGGCTCTAGGGTTATCAAATCTTGTTAACCCACTTAAGATAACACAACAACATTCACAACAAGAACAAATCAGTCTACAATTTTTCCCAACATTATCTGTAGTATGAACAAGTCCTACTACTGAAGCTTTTTTAGCAATTTCTTTTGCTTCTTCCCTTGTAACTCGTCTTACAGCAGGATCTCCTTGCTCTAAAGCACCTTTAGCGAAAATTCCCAATATAAGGCATGTATGAATGGGGTATTTATCTATACATTTTCGATTCCCACTAATTTCTTGCCTGTTTCGGCAAGGGCATGGAATTACAGCAATATCAGTATTTTGGTCAATGATATTATAAACTTCTTCAATAGGTACGATCTCATCCTTTGGCTCAATTTCTTCACTAACTGTCAAAACTCTGTTTCGGGGGGTTCCATCTGTGGTTGTTTCCCATTTTTTATAATATCCCTCATTATAGAAAAATTTTAATCCTAATTCTGCGAGTTTTTTGGCAATGTCACTTTCATAAGTTATCTTATATATAAATGGCGTATCCCAGATGATTAATGGTGATGGTATGGAATACTGCCTTCCAAGCTTGATTATAAATCCTTTTTTTGTGACACCATCTAACTTTTTTGTGAGTTCATCTTTATCCATATTGGCTTTTTTCGCAAATTTTACAATAGACATCATTTTGGGGAAAATATCAAGTGCCTGGATTATCTCCGCTACTTCTGGATTGTACAATAAACTTAAATATTCTAGATATGTTTCAGTAGGCTCTCCAGCCTCATCTGTAGGAACGGAATGCCACGCATATTTGAGTCTTCTTGCGATATTTAACAAATTTTTTCTATATTCTTCAGATTCAATCATTATAATATCGTTTTTATCGATTTTTTAAATAATAAATGATTATCGATTTTTTTATTTATATAATTTATCGCATTTTTATTACATAATAGAAGCTAATACGGCTGTTCAATAATCAACAAAAAGCAAAAAAAAGTAATTAGACAATATTAGAATTTTCTATACATAAGGAGGTAATTGTATTGCTATTATACAAATGCCTCCTCCGTTCAGCACTGTTTCCAAAACTTCTACCTTAATTGGCTTTTGTAATATCTCTTCCCAAATATCCTTATAGAAGCCTGCTCCACAATAACAATAAATAGGAGATATTCTTGTTCCGGGTGTTTTTAAGGCATCTCTAACTCTCGGACAATGACAATAATGCGCTTTCTTCTTTTCTGGATCTGATTCATTAATATACTCAATAAGAAATCCACTTTTAGGTATTTTAGTAGCTATGATTCTATCTTCTTTCTTAATGCCAGCTAAACCCCATCCTCTATTTACTATAAAATTAAAACATTCCTCATTTAATTTAAGAGTGTCCTTTAGGAAGTTTTCGAATTTTTCTTGAAGCATATGGTGAACCAAATCAATATCTTTAGTCTCTTCATAAATTTTCTTAATTTCTTGTAAGTCTTCTTTAGGGTATTGACATGCACATCCTGTTATGATATCAATACGCTTTTCCTCATCAACAAGCGAATCCAGTTTTTCCATTGCTTTTTGAGACCAACTAAATTTTTTTTCTATGCTGGTCTTATCAGTAAAATTTTCACTTCCAGCTAAAATTATTTTTCGGATATCTTCTCCAGCGATTTTATCAAGGTATTTAGAAAATTTATTCAACCAGTATTTCTCAAAATCGAATTCTTC
>CAYZTE010000009.1:0-11580 GCA_964481225.1 uncultured archaeon
TTAAAGTATCAAGAAGAATTGACCAACATATAATTTTTTTCTTTAGGAAAAAAATCATAAAATAAAAGAAATTTAGATTTTTATTTTACATTCTTTTTAATCCATATGATTGTTTTAATAAATCATGATTTACTTTTCCAACTTTAACACTTTTTCCAGTTCTAATATTAGTCACAGTATAAGTAGCTGGAGCAAATAATCCCGGGTCAATGTCGTAAAAGTTGTAATTTGCTGCTTTAAATGTTTCAATAAATGGTTTACCATAACTAGAAGACGTATTGGCAGGCGCTTTTTTGAGAAGTTCAAATAGCTCTCCTTCTTTTTCCTTGTCAACACTGATGTTATAGTATGTCATTCCAGCAGCACTAATTGAATCGTTCGTGCGTCCCATTGCTCCAAGATCATCCTTTGCAATTGGAGCAATTGTAGTAGTTCCAAAACCATCCTTGATAACTTCTATGGGAAATTTGATTTCGTACAATTTATGAATTCCTGTCTCTACGATTCTTGCTGCAACTTGGATAGATCCCGTCAAGCAAGCAGTAGGAGCACACACAGCATAAGTGTTATTAGCTTTCACACGGCACTTTTCCGCTACAATATCCATAACTTCTTCATTGGGTAATTTTGGAGTTTCAAAAACAATAACCGCGCAATCAGATTCATCAGTATAATAAATCTCTTCGAAAAATTTTTCAACCTTGCTTTTTGCTCGAGCCGGTCCCGATCCTAATGATTGAAAAACTACTTTCTTTTTCAATTCTCCATTTTTTTCTACTTCTTTTTTCAACTTGACGCTCCATCCTGCTAATTGAGAAGCCATGCAGGAAATAATCGGCTCTGATGTATATACGTTAAGGCTTGGAATGAAGTGATCATCTAAATCATAAGATGAGAACTCCACGGTTCCTAATCCTCCCATACATATTTCTCCAACCATTTTTCCTCCATTCCAAGAAGCGTTTGTCATATCTAAGACGATTGCACCATTTCCTAACTCATGAACCTCTGTTTTATATAACTCTTTTTCATTTATGATCTTCTCAACGAGATTCCTTGCGAGTTCATTAATTTTTATATGATGCATTTATTTTCACCTTATTAGATTTACTTTTTTTGATTGAGTATTTATTATTATTTTGATACTTTAATATAAAATATTATTAATTTTGAATTTACGAATAATTTATCCTAAAAGAGATGAATGCTGCGCGAAGAAAATTAAAAATATTATATCAGGATCTCGAGAACATTAAAAACCAATTTTTTGATCATATTAGAAACACAAGCTCATCCATTCATATTTATACGCATTTAGATGCAGATGGATTAAGCTCAGGCGCAATTCTTGGAAAGGCTTTATTTAGAGAAAATCTTCCATTTCAAATAACAATTCTTAGACAATTAGAAAAGGAAGAAATTTTTAAAATCTCTAATGCGTGTAAGGAGTATAGTAATTTTTTAATATTTTCTGATTTTGGAAGTGGTCAATATCTAGAACTTCAAAAACAATTAATAGCCAACAAAAATTTTAATTCTTTTATGATTTTAGATCATCATCTCCCCCAAAAAGTGGCTAATAAAGAAGAAATTGATGTAATAAGTGAAATTCACGAAAAAACAAGAGACTGGCACATTAATCCTTATTTTTATGGAATAGATGGAAGTCTTGAGATTTCTGGGGCAGGAATTTGTTATTATTTTGCACGATGCTTAAATGAAAAAAATATTGACCTTTCATCATTAGCAATCATCGGAGCTACTGGTGATATTCAAAACAAAGGACCAAGTAAATCTTTTATTGGTTTAAATTCACTGATTTTGGTAGATGCTCAACACTCCGGGCTAATAGAAGTTGTTGATGATTTGAATTTCTCTTATCTAAAACCTTTAAATGAAGCAATCGCATATTCTACAGAAATGAATTTGCCCGGATTGACAAATAATGTAAATAGAACGCTTAAATTTTTACAAACATTAGGAATTTTAATGGAAAATCCAGATGGGAACGTGCGAACTTTAAAAGATTTGAATCAAGATGAAAAACAAAAGATTTCTTCTGCGATTATTGAATATACTTCTGTAAAACTTGATATTGAACCAAAAAAAATTATAGATAAATTGATAACTAATAGATATTTATTAAAAAAAGAAGCAGCTGGCTCAGAGCTTCACGATGCTAGCGAATTTTCTAATCTCCTGAATGCTTGTGGAAGAATTAATAGCGCATCGTTAGGTATTGCAATAGCTATGGGTGATAGAAATTCTGCTTATCAACAAACTAAAGAGGTTTTGGTAAAATATAAGAGATCCTTAGTTACTAGTCTCTCTTGGATTTTTGATAACGATAAGATTCAACATAAAGAATATATTCAATTTTTTTTTGGTGAAGATGTAATTCCAGAAAATATAATAGGGACAATAGCTTCAATGCTCATTTTTGAAAAAAGCAACAAAGTAGATAAATCCAAGCCGATTTTTGGATTGGCAAAAAGAACAGATGAGGACGTGTACAAAATCTCTGGAAGGGCGCATGAAAAAATTATTGATAAGGGAATAAATCTTTCAAAGGCTATTAGAAAAGCATGTAAACTTTCAAATTTGGATGTATTAGGAGGGGGACATCCACCCGCCGCCGGAACTAAAATTCCAACTGATAAAGTAGAAACCTTCTTAGAAAATTGCAATATAGTGATTGGAAAACAATTAAAAAGAAGTTAGAATTTGAAATTCTTTTTTTAATGATCTAGATACTATATATCTCTCCTATTTCTGGAGCGACTGAACTGTATCCCTTCCTTACCAATTCACTTGCTAAGGTAGTGGTTGATTTATTATCTCCATGAATGCAAAACACATCATTATTTGACCCCTCTTGAAATTCTAAATTTTCTATGTATTCATGTAGGTGTATACTATCCACGTGGCTTGAAAAATCAAAATAATCGTAATCACATTTAGCTTCGATTTCATAATCGTTTAAAAAATGCTTTTTCTTCCTCGATCCCTTTAATTTAAAAATACCATTATCTAAGAGCCCCCTCCCAGGACTTCCTTCTACTTGATATCCCACCAAGTAAATTGCTGATGATGGATCAGGTAGTATGGTTTGGATATAATCTATTGCTGCGCCTCCTTTAAGCATACCAGAAGGAGCAATAATAACTCCATCTGATTTCTTCACGTAAGATCTTTCCTTACTTTTCGAAATGAATTGAGCTTTCTTTATGGCTTTTCTATAAATCCTTATTTTTTTAATAAAATCAGGATGATCAAGAAGGATCATTGATATTTTTCTTGCCAATCCATCCACAAAAATTTTTCCATTGTAATTATATTTATTTAAAATTAATAATGCTTCTTGAGATCGAGCAACTCCAAATGCTGGAATTAGTACCCTTCCACCATTTCCGGTAATATCAATAATTCTTTCTACAAATTTTCTCTCAAGCATTTCTCTTGGAGGATGTTCTTTTAAAGCATATGTTGACTCAACAATTAAAGCATCTAATGCAGGAACATCCAAGAAAGTTGCAGGATTAATTAAGTTTGTAGGTTGCGTGTTTATATCTCCAGTATAGAGGATTCTCTTGTTATCTACCTCGAGTAAAATTGATACGCTTCCAGGAATGTGTCCGGCATGGATGAATGTTAAGAAAAAATTTTCGTCAATCTTTTGTCGATTTCCATTCGAAAGAAAGTATGAATTTTGTATCATCTTTTCTAAATCTCTATAGCCAAAGGGATATGGATAATTTGATATTTTAATCATATCTCTTATCAATATTTTCACAATTTCAAGAGAAACAGGATTTGTAAAGAATGGAACTGTCGTATTTTTATATAAATATGGTAATGCTCCTGAATGGTCAATATGACAATGAGTTAAAGCAATTGCTTTTAAATTATTCCAATCAGCTTTATAGGGCAATCTATCCTCTTTATTAAACCCTATTCCGTAATCTAAAATACATTTTACTCCATTTTTTGACTCTATCTGTATCCCAGAACGTCCAATTTCTCTGCAACTTCCTAAAAATGATATTTTTACCATATTCTAATAATTTTTAAGTTAGCTCTGAATATCAAAAAGCTTATTATTTTAAAAAAACAATCAAAAAATTTCAAGTTTTTTAAAATTTAAAAATGAAAGGTTAAAAATATTTTTTAAAACTTCTTTTGTTTTTTTATTTTTAGTTCGAGAGGCTTAAAAAAAATAAAAAGAAATAATCAAGAAAGACAAGAGTTATTTTATTTTTCTTATAGCATTAGTTAATAAAGAAATAACATTATTAACATTTTTGCCAAAGATTTCTAAAATTTCTTCCCAAGTAACAGGGGCTTCATCTTCTTTCCAGCAATCATAATCAGTAGACATAGCGACAGCTGCATATGGAATACCAGCTTCGTTTGCTAAAATTGTCTCAGGAGCGAGGCTCATATTTATCACATCAGCACCCCATATCCGAAACATATTTGATTCTGCTCTTGTGGAAAACCTTGGACCTTCTATGGTAATAACAGTTCCTCTTTCATGATGTTTCAGATTCAGTTCCTTAGCAGTTTCAATAAGGATTTTTCTCAACTCTTCTGAATAAGGATCAGCCATTGGTGTATGCTTCATATCTCCAGGAGCAAATTCTTCAAAAAAAGAGATTTTCCTAAGTCTTGTGAAGTCTATAAATTGGTCAAGAATAACTAAATCACCTCTATCTATCTTCTCTCTCAAACTCCCGCATGCAGTTGTTGCGAGAATATGAGAACAACTTTGATCTTTTAACGCTTGAATGTTTGCCCTAAAATTTACTTGCGTTGGTGGTATAGTATGATCTCTTCCATGTCTAGCAATGAGAACCACATTAACGTCATGAATTTTCCCTAATTTTAAAGGAGAACTAGGTTTTCCATATGGTGTATCAACTTCGATATCCTTAGCATCCTTCAAAATGTCTGGATTATCTAATCCCGAACCTCCAATAATTCCTATTTTTACCAACGTTTTTCTCCTATCTTTTATAATGTAATATATATAGAGTGTTTAAAATATAAAATTTAAAATTTTATAAATTATTTTTCAAAAAAAATACTGGCTACTGTCAAATTCTATAAAGTTTTAACACAATATTGATTAGTGTAAAATATATTTTGAAACTTAAAATTAGTGAGTCATGGTAAAAAACAAAGTTCTTGTTCTTGGATCTATAGCTTTTGATTATATCATGGGTTTTAAAGAAAGTTTTATTAATGCAGTATCTATAAATCATGATAAAGAAGAATATCAAAGCACTGTTACAGCAGACAGTCGTCACCAGTTTTTTGGAGGAACAGCTGGTAATATTGCCTATAATCTAGGAGTTTTGAATATTGCTAAAGTTTCTTTATTTGGTTCGGTAGGGAATGATTTCGAGAGATTAGGATATAAGGATCATATAAATCAATTTAATAATGTAGATTTGCTAGTTGATGTGTATGAGAATCTTTTCACCGCTGCTTGTTATATAGTTAATGACATTAAATCTAATCAAATGATCATTTTTCATGGTGGTGCTTTAGATAAATGTAAGGATATTGATTTAAAAAAAAAAATCTCAGATCCAGAAGAGTTTATTTATGCAATAAATTCAACCCAGAGTATTGAGGCTATGATTAATTTCGCTATTCAATTAAGTGATTTAAGAATACCATCTATATTTGATCCTGGTCAAGTGACCCCACTTTTTCAGAAAGATAGCTTAATAGATATAATCAAGAAATCAGAAATATTAATTGGTAATACACACGAGATAAAACAAATAAAAGAGAAATCCGAGCTAACTGAAGAGAATATTCTTGATTATGTTAAAGCAATTATAATAACAAAAGGATCTGAAGGTTCTGTATTGATATATAAAAATGAGAGCAATAAAGTATTTAGAATTAAAATCCCAGTTGCGTCACCTACAAAAATTATGGATACAACTGGGGCTGGTGATGGATATCGTGCTGGTATATTAACAGGATTAACATTAGATATGACTCTATTGGATTCATGCCGATTAGGTGCAGTTATTGGATCGTTTGTAGTTGAAACAAGTGGAGCTCAAACGCAAATATTTAATAAAGAACAAGTGAAAAAAAGATATTATAAGACTTTTGGTTACATTCCTACCGAATTAGAAAGGAGATAAAAAAATTTTATTCTTTTTAGTTGTATTTAGTATTAATTTTTCCCTTAATTTATTCTTCTACTGGTATCTCTATTAATGAGATAACGTCATAACCTTCTAATTTATCTCTTCCATGTAAGCTTCCTGTAAGTTCAATAACAAAAGCTATACCAACAACTTCTCCACCAGCTTTTTCCACTAGATTGCATGCCGCTTTAGCAGTCCCTCCAGTTGCTAATAAATCATCAAAAACTAATACTTTATCATCTTTATCAATTGCATCAACATGCATCTCTATCGAATCAGTACCATATTCTAATTCATAAATTTCACTGTATGTTTTATATGGTAACTTTCCTGGTTTTCTCATCAAAATAAATCCTGCACCTAATTGATAGGCTAATACACCCCCCCAAACATATCCACGGGCCTCAATTGCAGCCACCTTAGTTATTCCTTTATCCTTATAACGTTCAATGATTCTATCGCATGATTCTTTGAAAGGAGTGTATGCTTTGCATAAGGTTGTAACATCTTTAAATTGTATGCCCGGCTTTGGCCAATCTGGTACATTTCTAATGTGTTTCAAGAGAGGATCTTCCATTTTTTACCAATTTCATTTAATTTTTTTGAATTGTAATTTTTTTAATTTAAATTAATTAAAATATTTAATTGAATCGTTAAAAGATTTTTTTCGCATAAAGACCAAATATTCTTTTTAAGAATTAGAAAAAATTAAATAAAAATTAAAGTATAAGAAATATATTGAAAGATTAATAAAAAATAAAATCAATTTCGGGTTGTATTTAACTTGAAGATCTTACTTTTTGGGCCAGCTGGAGCGGGTAAAACGTCACTCATGAGGACTACTTGTTTAGGATACAATTTTATGAAGGTTTTAAACTTGAAGCCCACGAAAGGGGTTTCGAGAGAGAATTTTATTTTTCGGGGGATAATGGAACTTAATGTCTGGGATCTAGGAGGTCAAGAACGTTACATGGAACGCTACTTTTCTGAATCTCAACGTGAATTAATATTTTCAGAAGCTACTACGGCAGTATTTATGGTTGATTCTGCTGCTGTGGATCCTGAAGTCCGTGATATTTTTGATAAATTTTTGAAGTATATCTTCGATCTTTCCCCAAAAGCAGAAAAAGTTTATGTATTGTTAAATAAAATCGATTTACAGGAATCTAAAGAAGACAAGTATTATGAAATATTAACTAAAGAGTTAGGTGATGGTTTAATGGAAAAAGTTTCATTCACCCCTGTATCTGTGAAAGAAGGGAGTGCTCAGCATAGACTAATTGAGATTTTAGACTATGAAATCCAAAAAAATACATTATCAATGCAACGGCTTGGAAAGATTCGACACTTGTTAGATGAATTGAAGATAAATACAATATCAGAATACCTTTTATTCAATCAACCTGATGGGTTATTAATTTCCTCCACGTTTGGGAAATTCGAATCTAAACCTCTACAATTCATAAAATTCGAAATAGGCACATTAGATTCCAATATCTATAGCATTTATCAACAAATCATGGAACTTCAAAACGTGTCAAATCTCTCTCCCCTATCATTATCTATTGTTGTGTATGAATCGGATAATTGCTGGATTTTAGTGAAAGAGGTTAGTAATGGAGCCGTTTTAATGGCCGTTACAAGAAGTAAGCAACCTGAAGTATTTTCTGGCGTGATGAACGCCTTAACTGGAGAAGCTTTCGAGAATTTAAAGTTATATTTGAAGTCCTCTGAGTTTTAATCTCGTTTCTTGAAAAAAAGTTAAAATAAAAGGGTTAATAAAAATATTCAATTCTATTATTATTCTATTGTTCTTTTTCATATAATCCTATCTTAGTTAGCAGATGTTGTTTTGCATGGTGGGGTCTTCGAATAACAGTATCGTTATACTTTTCGATTTCTCTTGCCTGATCACACATTAAAGCTGCTGTTCTCATCATCTCATGAGCCGCAGCGAGCAATGGCATGTATTCAGATCGCTCTTTAAGTTGAAAACAAGCTTTTGCCGTAATCTTAGAGACTGATATAGCCAATTCAAAAGCAGCTATGGCTTTCGCTCTCGCGTAAGGATTTGAGAATTTTGCGGCTTCCGTTGCAATATTTGCATCAACAATTACTTGAGGTAGAGTATGTGTTCTTCCTTCTAACATGTCCATAATGACTTTATTCAATTCCTCTGCTACAACTTCAAGAGCACCAGTTATGGCTAAAACCTTTAATAAATCCGAATTATACACACTCATTTCGATAGGGTCAAGGAAGGGTCGCCGTGCTCCTATCATACTGTCACAACTTACTAATATGTATCCCATATTCTTTTCTTTAATTTCGTCTATGGCTTTTTTTGCTGGCGCGTCAGAAACAATAATAGTTGGAATGCCTCCAGATAATTCACGGGCTTGTTGAGGTCCCTTTAAAGCAGCATTAGGACTTGACATTATAATTAATTCTGGTTCAAATTCCAATAGCTTTTTCATGGTTTCTACACATTCTTCAGGAGGGTGCATTTTTGCCCCTGAAGTAACTTCTCGTACACTTATACGCGTAGATTCTGCTCTCTCGTCCATCAGAAACGCAAGTAATAGGCTAGATCCTATAGTCCCGTTCTTAAGGATGCCAATCCGTAATATTTTATCTTCGCTCATTATTTACATCTTTCTTTGTAATTTTAATTTTAAGATTATATTACCTTACAATTTTTCAATGTTTTTAATTTTTTTTTAAAATTTTATATAAAATAGAACTCTATTAGTTAATACGAATTATTAAAAATTTAATGAAAAATTACGATTTTAAGGAGAAGTAATTAAAATGGAGATAAATGGTGTAGAAATTGAAGATACCTTTTGCGAAGCATTTGGGGGGGGGTTTTCTAGAATTTTAATCACAGCAAAAAATGAAGAGTGGACAAAAATCGCAGCACAGGTAGCCACTGGTTATGGAACATCAGTAATTGATTGTGATGCTGAAGCTGGAATAGATATATTTGTAAATCCAGAAAAAACCCCTGATAACCGCCCAGGAGTAATTTTAATGTTCTTTAAAACAAAAGTGGATGAAATGGGTAAGGTAGTAATGAATCGAGTAAGCCAATGCATTTTAACTTGTCCCACAACAGCTTGTTTTGATGCTTTAGATGTATCTTTAAATCCTGCAAAAGAATTTGAAATAAAATTAGGGGCAAATCTAAAATTTTTTGGTGATGGATTCCAAGAAAAAATTGAAGGAGAATATCCTTTTGAGGTATGGAAAATTCCGGTTATGGAAGGGGAATTTATTGTTCAAAGCATGGCAAAAGTTGGGAAGGGTATTGCAGGTGGTAATTTCTTAATAATTGGAAAAGATCAAGATTCTGCTTTAAAAGCGGCTCAAAAAGCAATAGAAGCAATAAAAGATGTTCCCTATGTGATTACTCCATTTCCAGGAGGTATAGTACGTTCTGGTTCAAAAGTAGGGTCAAAATATAGCTTTTTAAACCTTTCTACTAACGATCCTTTATGTCCTACATTAAGAGAGAAAATTAACAATTCTCAATTAAGAGAAGGAGATAATTGCGTTTACGAAATTATTCTTGATGGAGCTACTGAAGAAGCAATAAAAACAGCAATGAGATTGGGCATTGAAGCAGCGGTAAAAGTACCAGGGATCAATCGAATCTCAGCTGGTAATTTTGGAGGAAAACTTGGTAAGTTTCAATACAGATTGTACGATGTTTTAAGATGAATTAAAAATAAAGGAGTTTTTTAGAAATCAGGAAAATCTTCTATTTTATTTAATCATAATTTTCTTTTTATTTTACGTTGAGGAACGCTTTCTTTTTCCTCTTCTGTTTCTGGTTCCAATTCTTCAGCTTCCTTCTTCTTTACTTCTTTTTTAGTTGGTTTTAATTTTTCTTTTTTCTTAACTAAGGATTTTTTGGGCGTTATCTCCTTCTTTTTAGGAGTGATGGCTCGCGGTGCGACGTATTTTGACTTGTAATACTTGTAAATTCCACCTATTCCTGCGAGAACACCTAAAAATAGACCGACAAAGAATGTAATCCATGGTAAATAAGTGCTTAGCACGTCCGGGATGATTTTTATTTCTTGAGGCGCTAAGTTATAATCATCGACAAGGCTGGTAATTTCTCCATCGGTATCAATAACATATATATAGACATACCAGGTTCCAGTTACTAATTCAGCAGTTCTAATCTTGATTTCCGTGTTTTCACCCTCATAAGCATTAGTAATGTTATACCATTCATAATTTTCATCTAAAAGGGCAACTTTAATGTAAGCAATTCCTTCAACGTCTGATACATTAAAAGTAAAGACTAAATCTTTACCATATAATATAGAAATGCTCTGGTTTTGTGATTTTCCATTAATTTTATATCCGTGTATTTCTGGAGGATTGTTTTTTACTGTGAGAAAAGTGATAAATGAACTCCTTCCATCATTTAGATCTAGTGCCGTGATATTTACCCTATATTTTCCGGCGGGTCTGTCCGCGGGGATCCTAATAATCCCCGTAAATGTATTATTTCCTTTATGTCCTAGCAGTTCTTCAGGAAGTAGATCACCTGAGGGGGTTTCAAGAATTACTGTTATGATTAAGTTTTCTGGTTTAGTCTCAATGTCAGTTGCATTCAATGTAATCGTACAATCTTCATCCCTAAGGACTTCTTCGGGTGAAAAATCGATTGTAGGGAGTATTTTTGGGTTGGAATTTCGCACTTCAAAAGGGAAATAGGCTGCTGCTACCTTTGTAGAATTCTTATCTGACATGTTCAGTTTAATGTAATAAATTTGATTTACTTGGTTGAAAGTTTCGTTTTCAATTTTAAAAGAGAATTGAACGAGATTCTTTTCAAGATTAAAAAGGTTTCGTTGCGTGGTTTCATTTACGCTATCAACAATAGTTAGATTCCACATGAATTGGTGGGGTCTAAAATCGTTGACTGTTAGTTCACCGTATAAGGTATTTCCGATATAATATTCTGTGCTATTAAGGTTCGCCATATAATTCGTTTTAACCGTAAAATTCGTGAATGTCGTATGGGTATTTAAGAGAGTACTAGTTTCATTAAATATAAGAAAGCTAATATTATAAAGCCCTAAGAGTGCATTATATTTTGGCTTATACTCGTAATAATATTTATCAGGACCTACTTTACTCATATTGAACTCTTCGACAGAATTATTTGGGTAATAGATTTGCATGTAAGTTGAATAAATATAATTATATTGGCTTGTGTTAACAGTAAAACTGATGGATTCAAATAAGCGGTAAATTGATGTTGCGTTTGGAATTATTTTTGAATGCTCCAATGGAGTTTGAGCTATTTTAGGGTTTCCAAGATCTCCAGTTTCTTGATCTTCTTTTTTTATATAAAGATTTTGAGATCCTTCAAAAGAAATTAAAA
>CAYZTE010000009.1:11680-34264 GCA_964481225.1 uncultured archaeon
TCTTGATCTTCTTTTTTTATATAAAGATTTTGAGATCCTTCAAAAGAAATTAAAATAACACTAAAAAGCACGCTAAATAAAATTAAAAGAAGTAAAACTTTATTTTTACTCATATTAAAACTCAATGTTTACTCATCTTCTTAATTTTTTATGTTTTATATCCTTGTTTAAAAAGTATAACATTATGCCGATAGGAATTAAAATAGGCAAAATATAGTAAATGATTAGATTAAAGATGGATAATTCTAAAACAATTTCGAAATAAAATTTGACAATTTCCTCATCTGAACTATCTCTTAATTCTATTCTGTACTTTTTTGTTCCAAATTCATACGGATTATTTGTGGGGGTAATTTTTTTCACTATCCTGTTTTCTCCAGGAACCAGTTCATTTATATTAGCCCCAACTTTATTTCCATTAATGTATAATGAAAATTCTTCAGGTTTATTTAGATTATGTTGAATTATGATAATTAAATAAGCAGGGGATCCTTGAGATACTTTGTCTGGAAAGGTAACACTAATAATCTCGAATTTTGGTATTATTTCTACGGTAAATGTCTCAGTGTAATACATCGTGGTATTAATTAAAATATCCATCTTGATTTGGATCGTATCGCTTTTAATTTCTTCAAAAGATAGTAAATCATATGAAACAGTTTTTATTTCGTTTTCTTGTAATGTCTCCTCCTTAATAAGGGATTCAATTGAACCTTCCGTAACTCCAGTAAAACTTACATTAAAAGATTGCGTAGCATTTGGTAAAAAGTTAATTAAATCCAAAGATAAGTGAATATCTTCTCCACTGACAACTTTACTTTGATACATAAAATTAGTATAGTTGAATGAATATCCGATTTTAATAACCTCTTTAACTTTTAAATAGAGGACATTACCTCTTTTAATTTTTAAAAATATTTCGCTAGATCCCGGAACTGCGCCGAATTTTGCTGTAAGATTAAAAGAGATGTGAGTTACTTCATCCATAGTAAAATTTACGTCTTGAGAGGGATAATTTATGATTTCATCACCTTCTAAAGATGCCGTACATGTTAAATTTTCATTCCTTGTATTATTGACGGGAAGTGTAATGTTTACAATTGGTCCTTGGTACAACCTGCTAACTAATCCCTCAATTGGGGAGTTTATTAAGCCTGAGGTAACATTAAAACGTTTTAATGCTTCTGTCATACTAAAATACGTTGTGTTTGCCCACACGTAAATATAATATTCATCCCCTATTGGTAAAGTATCTTCAATATTATATAGCAGAGTATGTGAAGTTGCCGGACTTAAGATTTGGTAATTAAATTGCGAAAGGAAAGTTCCATTAGGATACTTGAATAAGTAAGTAATATCAGCGTTTGTTATGTCATATTTTATTGTAAATGATACGTAGGAATCATTCCCGGGATTGTAGTATTGATTCACTTTCTTAAATGAAAAAGTAGACGTTAAATTCATAATTTCTTGTTCAAAAATGAAATTTGGAACTTCATCCGATACATTATATACTGTATTTAAAATTGTGCTGTTATAAATCTCAAAAGCATCTATATATGCTTCAGTTAACTTAAGATTTGAGTTAAAAACCTTACTACCATCTGCTAAAGAAAAATTATAAGCATTATTTGAATTATCATAAAAATTTGCTTCAAAATATTTAGACATATTCAAGACTCTATCATAATAAGTTATATTACCTGTAGCTTCAAATAATTTTAAACAAGAACTCATCATCAAGGCATTTGCTTTAAGATCATAATCCGAATCAAATATTCCTCCCCAATTTGGATAAGAAATATTTTGGTAGAGGTGATCTGTAACACCCCATAAATTTTCTAGACTATTATAAAGATCTATTGCATTTTGGTAATATCGAGAATCATTTTTCATACCTGTCTCAATCCAAAATTCTAATAGTGTAAGTATTCCTAAGGCATTCGTGCTTAAGTGATAGTACGTTTGTCCAGGACCTGAAGTATCCCAAAATTTATTAGCATTATGATAAAATCCTTTATCTGATGGGTTCCACATGCTTTTATTTAAAATCTCCATAGCTTTATTTGCCAGTTCATAGGCCCTATCCCTAATGCTTTCTGAATTAGGAATATCAAATTGTTTGTAGGCTCGATGAATAAGTAGATTAGCCAAAATAGCATAAAAATTGCTTTCAGTATATTTATAAGATGTGGAATTATGGTGAACGAATCCCTCTTTTTCCTCTTCCCAAAATTCAGAAGAATTTATAAGAAGAAACATTTCATTAATCAAGTCTTTTGGTTTTGTGTTATTTATTGAAATATCATTAATTTTATTACCAATATTTTCAATTAGCAAAAATATGGGCATCAAGTTATCAATTAGATATCTATTTTCATTCTTAACCTGACCTGACGAATTATCTACTGAATTCACAAATCCATACTTAAATTGAGTTTTATTGCCTTCAAACCATAGAGGAGTTGATTTTAGCTCTAAATACGTGGCAAACGTTTCAGTATCATCAATTTCAGGTTGCATTAATGATTTATGATAAAGGAGATTATCTTCTGAATAAACTGTATCGTCAACAATAATTCCATTGCTGTCTCCATATCTAAAAAATGTTGAAACGTTAGGATCCAAATCAGATAAATAATTATCTTCAAAAAACTTTCTTAATAAATCAAAATTCTTTGTAAAGGGATCTTGAAGCATTGATGGCTCTGCTGCAAATTTAGGATAATCCTCATTGAAATCTAATAAACTAGCTTCATCAAAAAAAGAATCTTCTTCAACAGGATTTATTTTGTTAATATAAACGTTAACAGGTAAAAAATTTAGGAAAATTAACAGAATTAAGAAAAGGCAAAAAAGTTTTCTTGAATGATGGTTTATTTGCCTTTCTTTCTTTCTTAGGTCATTAAAATTAAAGAGATTCATTTTTACCTTGAACGAAGCTATTAAAATATTTTTAAGATATCTTTTATTTTTAAATTATATTTTTAAAAAATCCTTTTCTTTAAAATTTTTTTAGAACGTATCAAAAAGATCATAATATTTAGCAATAATGTTAATAATTTACTCTTCTTGTTTCTTTTTAATTATTTCAGTAAGATCTGAGATATTTACTCTCATTTGTTCCATTGAGTTACGATCTCTAATTGTTACTGTATTATCTTCTACAGAGTCGTAATCAATTGTAATACAATATGGGGTTCCCAATTCGTCTTGTCTTCTATATCTTTTTCCAATAGATCCCCCCTCATCATAAAAGGAACCTATACGATTTTCTAACAATTTTCTGTGAACTTTTAATGCTAAGTTTCTTATATTTTCTTTATTCCTAACGAGTGGAAAGACAGCAGCAGTATTTGGAGCTATCCTTGGGTTAAGATTCAAATTTATTCTTCCCTCCTCTACATTAAAAGTAGTTTCAAGCAGAGTATATATAATTCTGTCAATTCCAAACGCGATTTCAAGAACCTGAGGGATTTCTTTAATGTTTGAGTCTGTTTCCATGCTCACTTCGAAATTTTGTTTTGAAAATTCAGCATGCCTTCGTAAATCATAATCAGTTCTATCATGAATCCCACATATTTCAACCCATCCGAATTGTCTTGTTTTAATTTCTAAATCCCAGGCATCATCAGCATAATGAGCTCGTTCATTAGTAGAATGCTGTCTAAATCGTATTAGTTTCTCAGGAATACCTAAGATTTTTGTTAAATAATAGCTAAGATAAAGACAGAATGCAAAAGCAGGTTTTTTAAGAATTCCATCTTTTATTGCATTATCAAGAGTTATTAAATCTGGCTTGTCAATACCTCTTTCTTGTAACTTCCAGTCTAAGAGTGGCAATTTCTCGCTTTTAATCTCCTCATAATCTTCAAACTCCATCTCTTGTTGCTTGCTTATAAAAATTTGTAGCTCAAGTTGATCAAAAGCTCTCATTCTGAGAACTCCTTGCCTAGGTGAGATTTCGTTGCGATAAGCTTTTCCATATTGGAAAATCTTAATTGGATATTGCCTTCGAGCATCTTGATCTAAACGATTAAATATTAAATATGTTGTAGTCGCTGTTTCTGGACGTAAGTAAGCAGTTACATTATTTCCTACAGATGTTTTTAACATTAAGTTATATTCTTCTATTTTCTCGAATGGAGTTCCGCATTTTGGGCAAATTAAATTGTGTTTCTCAAGTAAATTTTCCATTTCTTTAAAAGATAGTCCATCAATTACAAGATCTGGTAAATTATCTTGAAGAAATTTATCTGATCTGTATAATGTGTTGCATTTATTACATCTCATTACGGGATCGATAAATCTCTCTAAGTGGCCTGAAGCTTTCCAAACGATACTTGGCATAATTGTCGGACACTCAACTTCTCCAAATCCAAAATAACGACATTCTCTTCTAAATAGATCTAAAATATTGTTTTTAAGAGCCATCCCTGCTGGACCATAAGAATAAAAACCAGCTAATCCACCATAAATTTCCGGGCTGGGACCCCATACAAAACCCCTTCTCTTCAACAAGGAATTAAAAGTATCAATATTATCTTCGATCTTCATTTTATTAGAGAATTAAAAGTTTCAATGTCATATAGGTTTTAAAAATAATTGATAATATTAAGAAATTAGTAAAAATTAAATTAAATTTTTATACAACTAAAAGATAATATATTTATATTTTTCTAAAGTTAAAAAAAAAAATTGAAGATATATGATTTTTCAAGAAAATTACTTTGAGTTTTTTACTTTTTGGGATGCTATAGAATCTGGTTTGTATTACATAATAGTGGGATATTTCACTTTACTGTTTTTTTACTTCCTTTTCATGAGATTTCGAACTTCAAAAAAATCATATTGGTTGTTTTTTAGTATATTATTCTTATGTTTAGGCATTGGAAGGGTATTTTTCATCGTATATTACTTTTATTCTCCAGAATTACACACTGGAACCAATGATGTTGAAGTTGTTTCTTCTTTAATGTTAAACTATCGCTTTGCTACATTCTTCAATTGGATGGGAATTGCTTGTGCGGTTGGAGTTTTAGGGATTTTGACATTTCCACCAGATGCCGAATTAGAAAAGAAGGGAGATTCACTCAAGGATTGGTTTAGAAATAAAAATAATATTAAGGTATTAGTTCGAATTGGACTTATTGCTATTCCTGTAATTATAGGGATTTGTGCTTTAACGCTATCTGATGAGCTATTCATAGATCCTGATTTCTTGGATGATTATCCTCTAATCACAATTGAGCCAATTACAATAAAATTTGGAACATGGGAATATCCTGTTGGTAGATTGCTTTTAAATTTTGTATTTTTGCCTATACTTGTAGCCACAATTCCATTCATCTTTCTGTATCTTGCCTGGAAAACGTTTGGAGTACTAAGAAAATCTTATGCTTTAAATGCTATTGGATTCTTTCTTTATTTTACAGGTATAATATTACAAGGAGTACTTGATATTGCGGATTTGCCTCATTTTAGAGCCGTGTTACCTCCGTTAATCATATTACTAGCCCTCCTATTAATTGTAATAGCAAACAACTATGAACAACTCAAATAACTACTTTATTATTTTCACTTTAAATAGTTTTCATCTATCATCTTTTCCTACTTATATAATGGAGATATATGGTTATTTTTTTTAAAAATTATATGAATTTGAACATTTAAAGCAGATAATTTTATATTCAAATAAAAAAACATCAAAATTTTAAAATTGAACCTCTTTAAATTTAATATATTTTGAATAATTAAATATTAAAAAAATTAAAAATAAAAAGAAAATCCATGACAGTTCACGGAAACCAGTATTTATTGCCGTTTTTTATGAATAAAACTACAAGACAACCCTCCATTCAAGGTGATGACGAATTAGCTCTTGCATTTTATCTTTTAACGAAAGATTTAGGTAAAAATGAAAAAATAATCTCTTTTTCAAGACTTTTATGGCCGATATTAAGCATTCAAGGAGCCATTGGTGCCCACATAATGTTGGATGGGTTAAATTTATTTAATAAGAAAGGTAAGTTCTCAAATCCCCCGCGTCAACCTTTAGTTGGCCATATTTTAAGAAATATTGAAAATAGGACGAAAACTGAACAATTGGATACACTAATAGATATTTTAACATATAAAGACAAGGAAGCCGTGGAGATTGGAGAAGGTGAAGAATCTGAATATCATGCACTTCAAATTGATGGTTTAATTAATCCTGAATTTCTTCAAACATTAGTTAAACTAATTCCATTAATTGAATATAGACCAATTGTTGATTATACGGTGTTAGATAGTAACATAACTACTGAAATTGCCTTAAATATCTCTGAAGAATACCGGGAAATTATTAATACAATGAAGGGTAATGCATTTAGATGGAAAACTCAAATTGAATTAATAGGAAAAGAAAGTGATAAATGGTTCATAGATTTAAACGTTCAACTAAAAGATATTAAAACTCGTTATTCAAGTCAAATTAGTAAAGCTTCTTCCACTATTGATCCCGCACTAGTGGATGATAAGACAAAATTAGAGCAAGATAAAATAGATCAATGGAATGTTGAAGAAAAAAAGAAGATAATCGAAAATATATCCACTTTATTCAAAACCTCTGAACGCCATCTTGAAGAAATGATAAAGAAAAATAAATTTTTTATAAGTGGCGATTCTTTAAAAAGTAGAGTGTATGAAGATATTTTACCTCATTTCGAAACTCAATTTAGTTATTTGAAGGATGAAGGTAAGAAATTCTTAGATTCGCTTGAAACTCTTTACCAACGATTCTCAGAATTAAAAGGAAGAGCAATTCAAATAGATAATGAGGCAAGAGAAAAGCTAAATAAATTCAAAGAATCTATACAAGAGAGACTCAAAGATAGAGACAAACTCATAACAGAATTCGAAAGTGAAAAGCAAGTACATCTCTCTAATTTAGAGAGCCTAAAAAATCAAATAGATGGTTTATATGAAAAAATTAAAGAAATTATCCAAATAAAGCATAATGCTTGCTTACAGGAAGCTCAAAAATTAGTTGGATGGTCTCTAAATGATGATCGTTCTGAATTGTTCTCTAGACCCATTCAATGGATTTATATGCCTTTATATGCAATATTTATTGAAGATGAGGATAATATTGAAGAATACATGAATATCGTATTCCCTGGATACATCATAAACGATCCAAATGTACTATATGAAGACATTTCAAATGCCATCATTGATTTAAAAAACATTCTAAGTGAAAAAATTGAAAATGATATGGCAATTAGGTCAAATTTCGAATTTTCTTGCGATAGGAAGAATTTAATCAAGGATTCAAGCCTGAAAAAAAGAATTCAGCTTGGTACTTCAAAACTAAGAGAGAAACGGCTGCTTACCGAAGCTATTGAAGAAAAGATTCGAGAACATCTCAATAAATTACCTTAATCTTAGTACTCTTTTTTAGATATGCCTGCATTTAAAATAGAACGCAAAAAGAAATGGGATCTCAAAAAGAGAAAGATCAGAGCCTTTTTTCTTTCCATAGAGACTAAAAAAAAGCGTAAAGAAGAAATTGATACAACGGCAGAGGAATTATATCAAGATGGAATGGTATACATTCAAATGAGACTTCCAGTTGATAAGATTACAAAAGAATTTGAAACTGAATTAAAGGACAAAATTGAACATAACATTATTAAAGCAAAAATTCGAGAAGCCAAAAAAGAAGATCTCGACATTCTTAAAAACATCTACAATCGAGCCTGGCTAACTTCAAATACCCCTTTCCGCCCGATTACAAAAATGGATTTATTAAAAATACTCGAACATCCAGACACCATTTTCCTTATTGCGAAAGTATACGGTAATGATGCTGCTTTTGTTCTTCTCGATTTTGAAGGGGAGAATAATGAATTTGCTGTAATAGCTGCTTTAGCTGTTATTCCAAGATTTCAACGAAGAGGAGTTGGTTCGGCTCTTGGAATGGCAAGCTGGCGATATCTTAAAGAAAATTATCCTAATGTTAAAGAATTAAGATGTGAAGTCTATAAGGACAATAAAGTATCATATTCTTTCATAAAAGGAATCGGATTTGAAGAATATGAGACAAAAGTGTACAGAAAAGACGATTTCGAAATTGAAAATGATTAGTGCTGGAATTATTTTTCCTGCAAATTATAATTCGTATCTTAGTTGGTTAAAGATCTTATTTTTTCGTCTAATAAACTGGCGCTATAGTCATCGTGCAATTCTTTATAATAATCTCTTGCTCTTTCGAAATTTTCTATAGCAATATCTATCACACCTCTGTGCAAGTAAATATCGCCTAATTTATGAAGTAATACAGCAGATTCTTTTGTATATCCTAAATCTTCATATATCTTTAACGCTTCTTCTAAAACATCCATTGCTTTTGATTGGTTTTCTTCATATTCCAAATAAATTTTCCCTATTTTAAATTTCAATTCTGCATTTTTATTAGCATCCCCAAATTTATAAAAAATCTCACTAGATAAATTATAATATTCAATTGCCCTTTCAATATCCCCTTTCGATACGTAAATTTCTGCTAAATTTTCTAATATCTCGCCTTCATTAATATTATCTCCAATTTCGAAAATCCGGACAGCTTCAAGACTTTGCAGCAATAAATTTTCTGCTTTAGCAGTATTATCCCATAAAAGATATATTTTTCCTAGAAATAGATAACATTCCCATTCAAGTCTTGCTTTAATATACACGGAAATGTTTCCTTTAATTCTATCAATCAATTCTAAGGCATTATTTAAATGCTGATAAGCTAGATCGTAATCTTCACCTATTATGTAATATAATTTTCCATATTTAATATGAGTTTGAATAATTCCATATGAATCCTCATGTTCCCTGAAAAATTCCGAGTTTCTGCCCAAAATTTTTTCTATTCTCTTGTATTCCTTCAATAAGTAAAGAATTTCTATTAAATTGTTGGATGTCTTTATTTCTTCGTAGGGCAGATTTTCTTGCTTAGCTGTTTTAAGAGCTTCTTCATAATAACTATATGAATGTTCCAGATCTTTAAGAATGTAATATATATTGCCTAAGTTATTTAATACTTTGATTATTTTTTCTTGATCATTCAATTCTTTGAGAATTTCAAGAGATCTGTTAAAATGATAAATTGATTGGTCAAAAAAGCCAGTATCTTCTTGAATTAAACCCATTTCATTGTGACAAATGGCAATATTGGTTAAATCATCTTCTTCTTTAAAATTTTTTAAAGCCATTTCGAGATTTTTCAAAGCATTTGATAAATCTCGCTTTTTATAATATAAACTTGATTTTTCTAGTAATAACGAACCAGGGATAGATTCCCCTAATAATTCTTTACTTTCAAGAGTTTCTTCAATTTTTTGTATTTTTTGATCGATTTCCTCATCTTTTATGACAGTTCCTTCATAAATTTCTTCTTCATCATCTAAATCCGGGTGAAAAAACTCAATCTCGTCATATGAATGTCTTAAACTCCTATTCAATTCATCTTTAAGATTTGAGATTAAGGGTTTGTTACAATTTCTACAATAATGCCAATTTTCCTCTATAGGGCTTTTACAGTAAGGGCATAGCTTCATAAAAGTTAGAAAATTTAAAGTTTAGTCTTAAATCTTTTTAAAATAAAAATGGGAATTACTTTATTTATAATTATTTAAAATCCAAATTTTAATTTATGAAAATAAAGAATTTGACAAGAATCAGGCAAAAAGCAGAAGATTTCAATTTATAATTATTCCTTTAATTATTTGAATTGTTTCTGAAATTTGTTGGATTTCATAATCAGGTTGAATTGTATCTGATTTCAGGGAAAAGGAATCATTAATCCAGATTGTCAACATTTCACATTCTTTAGCGCCCTTTATATCTGTTTCTAAAATGTCTCCAATGTGAATTGCATTCTGAGGTTTACAATTAAACTGTTTTAATGCTGTTTTAAACATAATAGGATTTGGTTTATAAAAACCAATCTCATCTGAAAAAAGTGTTAAATGGAAATATTTTTGTATATCATACATCCTGAAGACCTCTTTAATTACTCTTCCAGGAGTAATTCCAGTGTTGGAGATTAAACCAATTTTATAGTGTTTTGATAGTTCTTTCAAAGTTTCCTTAACACCAATTTTTAAAGGAGGAGGATCCTTTAACATTGCCTCCTCAAACTTGCTTTCTATCAATTTGTAGTCAGATTCAGAAAATTTAATATTTAGAGCTTGAAATAATTTTGAAATTCCTTCACTTGTATATATATGACGGTAATTAATCTCTACCAAATCAATATCTGAAAAGTGAAAGGCTGAAGCAAAAGCGGTCTTTACCTCGGAAAAAGAATAAGAAATTTGTTTTTTGTCTAAAAATTGAAAAAGATAACTTAATCTCAAATCTGAATAAAATTTATTGATAAATAACGTGTTCCAGAGATCAAAAGTAATGACTTGAATCATATCTCGATTATTCTTTCATTTAATTTATCGTTTCCCATATAAATTGTACTTTTTGAAATACATTGATTATTTAATTCCATCAAAAGCTAAAAAGTTACTTTAGAAAGAGAAATAGTTGATTTTTTAAAAATTATTAATTTAATCAATATTAAAAAGATATTTCGTTAAACCGTTTGTTATGAATGAAAGGGCAATCTTTCTAAACCACCAGAATTTAGGGTTGAATAATATCCTTGCAAATTTTTTACTAAAAAGCCAGTATCCAATATCTTTATAGAAAAATCTATAGCTTTCATCTACTAAATCTTGTATTTCATCACTAGTCATATCTGGTGTGTGCATTACTGATGAAAGATCCCATTTTTCCCATTTAAAATCCTCTGGAATCCATCCATTTTCTACCGCCTGCTCATAAAGAGGTGTTCCAGGAAATGGCGTGATCGGATAAGTCATCATGAGATCAATTTCAAGATCTTTCATCATTTTAAACGTTTTCCATGTATCTTCTATAGTTTCACCAATATTTCCAATTATGAATGAACCAAAAACTATTATGCCGTTCTTATGTAATAATCTTATACTTTGATGAACTTTATCAAGAGTGTATTGTTTATGCATATGATTAAGCGCTAATTGGTTAAATGACTCAATTCCAAGAAAAACACATATAAAACCCGATTTTGACATAGCTTTAACCATATCTGGGTTATTAGCTAAATCATCCACTCTGCTCTGGCAGACAAACATTAACTGTTTATTTAATCCCGTATTTTGTATTAATTCACAAATTCTCATTACCCTTTTTTTATTCAAACTGAAATTGTCATCAACAAAAAATACAAGCTTGGTTCCCTCGGGAACTGCTTCTATTTCCTTAATTACCCTTTCTGGAGATTTTGTTCTATACACTCCATTGTGGAATTGAGTAACACAACAGAAGGAACATTTAAATGGACAACCTCTACTAGATTCAACCACCCATGATTTGACCCAAAGGTAATGATATGGATCTGGAATAATGAGATCGTTAAAAGGATATGGTAAATTATCTAATTTTTTAACATGAGGTCTTTTTGGGTTATGAACTATCATCCCATTTTCTCTAAAAGATAATCCAAGGATTTCACTTTTAGGTTTACCTTCTAGCAATTCTCTAAAAGTGATCTCCCCCTCTCCTCTACAAATCATATCGAGACAATCAAATTCATCAATAATGTTTGGCGCTAAAGTTGGATGAAAACCCCCTACAATAGTTTGTACACCATTTCTTTTTGCCATTTTACAAATATTCAACACATATTTAAATGTATTTGTCATACAAGTTATTCCTACCAAGTCAAATTGCTTAATTTTTCGTTCTAATTCTGTAATTCCATAAGAATACTCAGCATTCAAGTCAAGAATTTCAATTTTATGATCAAGATCTCTTACAGCGCCCGTAAGGGTCAAAAGAGAGAGGGGAGGCCCGCACATCACTTTTCCCATCCCTTTTCCAACCTGAAAAGGGGGATAAATTAATAAAATCTTCATTTAAATCAATTTTCCAACTTTAATTTTTAGTTTTTCAATAAGATATTTGTTGATTCTACATAAGGATTAATGATTTTTAAATTCTTTTTTATATCTACACATAGCACATCATAAAAATATATAAAGAATCGAGTTATATTTGAGAAATTAAAAGATTCAAGTATTAAGGGCTATTAAATCATAAGAGGAATTAGTTGAATTCAAAAAAAGGGTAATAGTAAAAAGTTAAGTGTCAATCGTGAAAAAATTATTTTCGAGTTTCTTCATATTTTTTTAATTCATCAAGAATATCTCTCTCCCCCAATCCAAGTGATTGTAAGAGTATTCGTAATTGAATTTTAGCGTTCTCTGCATTAATGTTATTAGCTATATATAAAGCTTTGATAAATTGATTCTTTGCTTCTTTTAATTCTCCCATGTAGAAAAACGTTTCACCTACATAACTTAAGCCCTTGATAATTGATTCAGCATAATTCGATTCAATTGCAACATTAGTTCCTTTTTTAAAATACCTGAGAGCTTCTTCTAGATCATTTTTTTTCCTTTGAAGAATTCCTAAATTAAAATAAGAAGTGATGATTCCCTTTACGTCGTCGATTTTTCTAAAAGCTTTTAAGGATTTCTTATAAAGTTCAAAAACAATGTCCCATTCTTCTGTTTTTTCGTGAATATAAATAAGATTTCCTAAACAATCTAGAAAATTATGAAAATCATTATTATCAGAACATATTGCACTGCAATCTAAAAATACATCAACTGCTTCATCCATTTGATTTAATTTAATATAACTACTCCCAATTCCTTTTAAGCAAGTGATTTGTTCCTGATTTTGCTTTAAATCCATATATATGTCGTATCCTTTTTCATAATTCTCTATTGATTTTAGATAATCGCCTTTCTTAAAATATAAGGTTCCTAATACTCCAAAAACAGCAGCTTGTCCTAATCTGTCTTTCTGTTTTTTAAAGTGTTTTAAACACACCAAATAATTACTTTCTGAATCATCATATTGTTCCAATTGTAATTGAATTAAAGCAATATCGCTCAATTCTCGGATATAATTGGAACTCTTGTCAATTTGTTCTAATTCTTTTAAATTTATTAATTTTTTTTTTAATAATTGCTCTAATTCTTCTTTAGTGAACTCATTCTTATTTTCAGTCATTAATAAATGGAAAGTTTTATCATTCTTCGATATATTTCATTTTTCTATAATATTTCTTCCAAAATTTCTGCTGCGTTCTTCACAAACTGAAGACATTTTTTTTCAAATAATTCATTTTGATTGTAATAGTCTCTACCTTCAGGTGTGTTAATATCACAGCCAAGTAATTCCTTACAAATTACAGAAGCATTAATTTCTTGAAATCGGTTGGAAAATTCTCTGATAATTTGATATGTCTTTTCTTTCGCTTCTATATCCTCGTTTATTCCCATACCATATTTTAAACCGATAACCATAAAAGCTCCAGACACTGCACCACATGTCTTACCAAGACGACCCATTCCACCTCCAAAACCTGTAGCTAATTTTAGAGCTTTTTCATGATCTAATCCATATTGAATACCATAAGTACTCAATATTGATTGAGCACAGTTAAATACGTCCTCAAAGCGAGAAACCGCTTCTTCTATTCTTGACATTTTGACTAATTGCTTTTTATTTCGAAAAATCTAAATCTATAAGAATAAAATTTCTTATCTATTATATATATTTAGAGATACAATATGCTAATAATTAATTAAGAGAAGTAATTTATTTTGAAAGTAAAAGCAAGGTTATGGGAAAGTCTTGATAATAAGAAAGTTAAGTGCCATGTATGTGCTAATGAATGCACAATCTTGCCAGAAAAGGTAGGAATATGTAGAACAAGAAAGAATTTTGATGGAGAATTATTCACGCTTATATACGGATCACTTATCTCTTCTGGAAGTTTAGATCCCATTGAAAAGAAGCCTCTTTATAATTTTTGGCCCGGTGCTACAGCGTATTCAATTGCATCAATTGGATGCTCTTTTAAGTGCCAGAATTGTCAGAATTGGAATATTTCACAAGCAAATCCTACAGATAACGGAAAAAATGGATTTTATGATCTTAAAGGTTATGAGGGTCGTGGAATGTCTTTAACTGAAATGACGCCTGAGCAACTGGTAAAAAGAGTCATCAAAAGTGGGGCTAAGACTCTTGCATATACATATAACGAACCACTCATTTGGCATGAATGGATTCTGGATACAACAAAATTACTTAAAAAAGAAGATATCAAAACAATTCTAGTTACAAACGGATATTCAACTGCAGAAGCTTCAAAAGACCTAATTGAAGTAGGTATTGATGCTGCAAACATTGATATTAAGGCAATGTCTGATGAGTTTTATAAGAAGATATGTGGTGCTAAATCAGTTCAACCCGTTTTAGATACTGCTAAAAGATTTAAATCAGAAGGTATACACGTTGAAGTTACCAATTTAGTCATACCGGACTTGAACGATAGGAGAGAAGACATTCAAAAATTATGTAATTGGATTGTAGAAAATTTAGGTAAAGATACTCCTACTCATTTTTCAGCATACCATCCAGATTTTAAGATGCCTTCTAAGAAAAGAACTTCGTTGGAAACATTAGATATGGCTTATAAGATTGCAAAAGAGAGTGGATTGTATTTTCCTTATATTGGAAATATAATGCATGACGATGGAAGTAACACATACTGTCCTAATTGCAGTCATTTACTAATTAAAAGGAGAGGATATGCCTTTAAAAAAATCGACGTTAAAGATGATATGAAATGCCCGAATTGCGGATATGATTTAAGAAATGATATCATTGGAAAAATAAATAGAAGTCCATCGCATTGATTTATCTTCTTTTAAAATAAGTTGAACTAAACCCGAGTAATTTATCTCCACTAGAAAAAATAATAAAAAAAAATTTAGATTTAAAAATATCCAGAAATTGAAACTCCTATTACCAGCAATAAAAATCCCTGTATGAAGCAGAAAATTGCAAATATAACTGCTAATGGTGGCCAAGATATTAATTTAGAAACTGCCATGAATCCTGACATGTAAAATTTTGCAATAAGCGCCACCAATGCAAACACGATGATAAATATAACTGCAAAAAAGATTCTTGGATCCACAATTATTCCGATAGCTTTTTTAGCGCCTTCCGGGATAGCGAAAGCTAAAACTATTACAACAGCAGAAGCTGCTAAAACACCTATTATGCTAGCTAAGGGTAAATCGTTTGCCGGTTTCATAAATGTTAAAATTCCAAAAATAATTAATAATATCGCAGTGAAAACATTACGTCCCTCCTCTGGGTAGTTCTCTGCTTTGTATGTTTCGCTTGGAGGAATATCAAGTATCAATTCTGAAATACCGGAAATTAAGCATAAAATTCCTACAAAAAACCCAATATAAGTGAGCGCCTTTAAGAATTTAGTGATATCAAAATCCCAATCCTCCACCTTCTTTCTTTTAAATGATTTCCTTCTTTTAGTTTCATATGCAGCGTAAATTATCCACATTATCCCTAAAATCACCATGAACCAGCCGCCAAATCTCCCAAGGGGTTCTAAAAAATTATCAGTAAAATTCCATTCTAAAATCAATTGATTTCACTCTTTAAGTTAAATTTTAAGTTGGTATTATAATGTATAACAAAAATTAAAAATATAACTCAAAGGGAGTCCAATAATTCAAAAAAAGAAAATTAAAATTTCACGTAATAAATGACACGGTTTTCTTGATATAATGCATGTATGACTCAATTTCTTCATTCTTTTTATTATCATTCCACGAATATTCCCTTGCCATTAATTTAGCAACCTTTTTAGCCGCTTCTAATGCTCTTTTATGACTGATCCGAAGGGACATTTCCGTTCGTCTGCAAAATACATCAATTAAATGTGGAGTCAATTCATATCTAAGGCAATAAAGGATTTCTGCTTTAATGAAATCATTTTCCTCAAGTATCTTTTCTTTAAGGGAATCATCCTCTTCCATAATTTTAAGAATCTTTAAAGCTCCTTTACCATATTGTTGGTAAAGATGGTCAGCAATGTCGCTACTTAATTGAACACCTGGATTTTTCAGTGTATCAAGCCACTCTTCCTTATCTAGACTAATCATATATTTTTGTTTTGAGAAATTCTCCTCTCTTTGGATATTGATGAAAATTTTTCTCGCTTCAATTTCTTTAAAGAGATCTTCGGCCATACTACGAAATGCAGTTAACTTTCCACCAGTTATTGTTAACAATCCATCATCAGAGAAAAAGATAATATGTTTTCGGGAGATTTCACTTTCAGATTTACCTTTTTGCATAACCAACGGCCTGATCCCAGCATACGTTGAGAGTATATTATTATAGTCAAGTTCAGCATTAGGGAAATAATATTTTACTGACTCTAATAAATAATCAGCATCTTCTTTATTACAGAAAGGATTTGCCAAATCGCCATCATAATCAGTATCCGTAGTCCCAATAATAGTAAAATTCTTATCACGTGGTAATACAAAAAATGCCCTATCATCAGAAATAGAGCGAATTATCGTAGCCATATTATTTTTAACGTGCTCCCTTCTAAATTGTACGTGGACTCCTTTTGTAGGGCGAATAAGTGGTTTTGGAATATCTTCAGGATAGCTATCTAATAACTCATCAGTCCAAATTCCGGTTGCATTTACAACTAAGGTACTATGAATTTCAAAATTTTGTTTATTTTCTAAGTCTTTGCATTTTACTCCAATTATTTTACCATTATCTTTTACATATCCATTAACTTTACAATAGTTAAGGATATCTGCGCCTCTGATGACTGCCTCTTTTAAGGTTTCAATCGTTAACCTGGCATCATCAACATTTGTATCATAATAAACCGCTCCACCTAAATTTCCCTCTCTTATATACTCAGGCTCTAATTCGAACACTTCTTCAGGTTTATACCATTTATGGTCCTTATATATTTTAAATTCAGTTTCTTTGTTTCCTAAAAAATCGTAAATTTTAACCGCACTCATTATAGTACGTTTATTATACTTTCCACCTTCCAAATGTACAAAAAGAAATGGAATAGGTCTTACTGTAGGACCATGAGCTAACAACCAATTTCTTTCAGTAGTAGATTCATGTACTAAATCAAAATCTCCAATGCCAAGATATCTTATACCTCCATGAGCTAGTTTTGAACTCCTTGATGAGGTTCCGGCAGCAAAATCTTGCATATCTACCACGGCGACTTTTAATCCTCTAAGAGCGGCTTCTCTTGCAACCCCTGCACCTGTAATACCTGCACCTATTATGATAATATCATAATTATTTTCTTTTAATCTATTAATAATATTATCGCGATTTTTATAATTCCAACCTTGATCGAACAACTTCTCAACCAATTCAGTCATTTGTATCAAATTTTTAAAGTGATTATTTTGTAATTAAAGTTACTTCGATTATTTTTTTCAACCTATCTAAATTTGTTTTTTTTTTTTAATCTTGGTTTTTTACCTATTTTAACGTTGTATAATCTAATTTTTCGATAGATGTACTATTTATTATAACGAAATTATATGTCAAGCGTTAACTTTATAATTAAGTTCTTTTACCAATTTAGAGTTATATTATGCCTTTAATTTAACAATAAAAAGATGTTAATCTATGAAGAAAAAAGGAATTCTGATCGTGGATGACGCTCAATTTGTGAGGAACAAACTTAAACGAATTTTTGGCAAAATAAATTTTGTAGAAGTTATTGGAGAAGCATCAAATGGAGAGGAAGCAGTATCATTATATAAAGATTTAAAGCCTGACTTAGTTACTATGGACTTAATCATGCCAAACTTCGATGGAATTAAAGCTATTGAAGAAATAATGAAATTCGATAAAAAAGCAAAAATTGTTGTTGTCAGTGCCATGGGACAAGAAATGACCATTCTTGAAGCTACTGAAAAAGGAGCGAAAGATTACATCACAAAACCATTTAAAGAAGAGGATATTTACAAAGTAATTGAACGAATATTTGACGCCTAAATTTAATAATTTTAAATACTCTGATTACTAAATTTTTTTAAAAACTTATAATTTAAATCCCGCGAATTGTTTCCCGGATTTTAATAATTCAAACTTCTAATAACTTTTTTAAAATTAGTGGCATCGAATATACATCATAGAAATTATGGTCAATACATTCTTTTATTAATCCGATATACCATTTTGGATTTTTCTGATATTTCTTATAACATGTACCTACCATTCTACTTGGTAATTCATTTTCTCTCTTCCAATTTAATAATTGTTGTTCAATGTTTGTAAGTGTATAACTATTAAACATTCCTCTCAATTTTCGGCGACAAATATGGTACAGATCTATATGGTGGAACTCTGTATTACTTTTATCATAAGGAATATCATCTGTAGAGATCATGGGATTTTTATCAAAATAATACAAGAATCGATTTGCCATAAATGGAATATCAAATCTTTTTCCATTGTAGGAAATGAAGCATTTAAAATTAGGTAAAATCATGTTTCTCAAATGTTCACAAATGGCAATTTCTTCTTCTAAGTTTCTAGCAAAGAAAATGTGAATTTCAAACTTCTCATTTCTAAAAAATCCTATTCCTACAATGATCACTGCATTGTCATATAAACCAAGCGTTTCAATATCTAAAAATAGTAGATCTTCAACATTAAAGCAAAAGCTAACATCCAAATCGCTTATATATCTATTTCTCTTTAGAGCCATGTAATCTTTATTTTTTATTAAATCCAATAAGTCATTAGCAGAGTGTCTATATCTTAGATTTAAAAATCTTAAATCTCTTAGGGTTTTTATTCCTCTTCTTTTTAGTCTTTTCTCTATAAATTCTCCAATGTAATGCACTGTTTTGAGGTTATATAAAAGCCGTTTCTTTGTCAGAAGTAAATTTAAATCGCAAGGAAAATTATCAAATTCCCAAATCAGTTCCATAAATTCGCCTAGGTTATTCTTAATAACTCGATGATTTTGAAATAATTCTTCCAATGTTTTTCCCTTATATTGCTCTACTGCCCGAGTTATATCAAAGCTTTGAGTGCTGTCATAAGCCATTGTCTAATATAATAAGGTCAATATATTTAATAATTTATTCCCTTAAGATTTATAATAAAAGTAAAACAGAATTGAAGATTGACCTTTTTAAGATTTTATTATATAATTTTTTATTAAGGGAACCTATATTAAACTTGCCGTTCAAAACAAGCAGGTTATATTCTAATATTGAAAAATCAGAAAAATAAATATTAATAATCTATTCTTGGAATAACATCTTCTACCTCTCTACGAGTAGGCTTATACTTGAAAAATCTCCTTGATTCACTATCCTCTAAAACATAATTAGACCCGCCCCCATGAAGCATACAGTAAGGATCCAACAAGCCGATCTCATTGGCATATTGTCTTGTAAATCCACGACCTCCTAAGGTTCTAAAACAATGAATAGCGGCTTCGAAACCTAATTCCGTAGCACTAATTTTTAAACCCATTGCATTAGCTGCCATTAGCTTTGAACTACCTAATTCCGGATGCATGTCCATTTGTCTCGCATATTGAATTAATGCTGAAAACATCAAGTTTAATTCTCGAATTTTTTGAGAGATTGGAAAGCGAATTACTTGATATTGGTGTAATCTTTTCTCAAATTGCATACGTTGGAGAGCATAAGCATGAGAGTAGAGTAATTTTTTCATGGCATCTCCAAGTGCTTCAGCACTAATAACCAATCGTTCTTCTGTTAACTGGTGAAAGGCAATATCTAATCCATGACCATGTAACATATGTTCCTTTGGAATTTCTACTCTGTCAAAAATCAAGCGACTCACGAAAGCGTCAGTCATTCCATAAGTTGTTACTCTCATACTTCGAAAATTCTTTAATTTTTGATGCTCTGTGTCAACAACAACAGCACCTAACTGTCCATTATCTAATCTACCATATAAAACTACATAATCAGCAATCGTGCCATTTGTAATGAATAATTTTTTACCTTTAGCAATCATTTTGTCATCTCTCTCATGTAATCGTAATTCCATCCTAAATATATCTGAACCTGCATTAAATTCCGTCATTGCTGAAGCCCCAATTTGACCATCTTTAGCAACAGGTAATAAAAATTGCTCTTTCTGCCAATCATCAGAGGTGTAATTCACTGGATTGCAATAAAGTGTACCACCTGCTAACCTTCCCATCTCTATACTATAATTTCCAGCTATATACCTTTCACTATATTCACTCCAGCGTCCCCCGCATAAAGCGAAAGCTATAAGTGCATTTCTAGTAATTTTCCCGATCTCATAGTCCTCTGTATCAAGTACGGTAGAATAATATCCATTATCTGCTAATTTTTTCATTATGCCAATTACAATTTCTTTCTTTTTATCTTGAGTAGGCTCTTCAACCAAATAATTCAATTCTTCTAATTTTTTTAACTCAGGATCAATTTCTTTTTCCATAAAATCATATAAATCTGCTAAAAACTCTTTCTCTTTAGAGTTAAGCATAGGATTACTTAATAAATCTAATTCTGGGACATAACGCTGAATGCGAATGGGCTCAAATTCACTTATTCTCGTGTCCATAATATATCATACAATTTTTTAAATTATAAAATTTTCTTGTGAAAGAACTAATTGAATGCATAGAGTGTAAGGATTATAAAATTTGCTTATGACTCAAATAGGATTTTTTTCCTCCTTCTACTATAATTAAGTCCAATTAGAAAGCTTTTAATCAAAATAAAACATAAAAATAAAATATCAAATCTAATAAAAAATAAAATCTAATTACAAAAAAGTATTGAAATTCAAATTAAATAAAATGTAGAATCGTGAATTAAATGAGTAGAAGAGTATGTGTCATTGGAATTGGACATACAAATTTCAATTCAATGACCCCTGATATACAATGGAAAGAAATCATGTATGAAGCTTGTCAGAAAGCTTATATGGATGCTGGTATTGATGCTAGGAAAGATGTAGATAGTTTCATAACTTGTGCAGAAGATTACTGGGAAGGTTTTAGCATTTTCGATGAGTTTGTGCCAGATCAAGTTGGCGCTCTTTTACGTCCATGCTGTACCGTTTGTGGAGATGGTCTTCAAGGATTAGGAAATGCGTACATGCAAATAATGACAGGTTACCTTGATGTTGTAGCTGTTGAAGTACATAGTAAAGCTTCAGATCTATTAACTTATGGAGATATCATTCTTCATGCTCTCGATCCAAGATTTGAAAGGCTTGTTAGTGGACCTGTAGAACGTCCTAACTATGCAGGTAGCCCAGAGTATCCACCAGAAAACCCTAAACATTTAGTAGGAAGTTCGGATGAAAATGAACGAATACATCCATACTTTCTAGCTGGACTAGAAATGCAACATTATCTTAGAAAAACAAGTACTACAGAAAAACAATGCGCTTCTGTAGTTGTTAAAAATAAGAAAAATGCGTTCTTTAATCCTTATGCTGATTATGAGGCAAAAATTTCAATAGAAGATGTAATGAAATCTGAATATCTTTTTAAACCTATAAAAAGTTTAGATATCAGCCCATTAGTCGATGGAGCAATTTGCTTTGTGCTTGCTGATGATAAGACTGCGAAGAGTTTAGGTGTTGATCCAATCTATTTAGCAGGTTTTGGATATGGTTCAGAGACACCATGGCTTGCAACAAGAGGAATGGACGCTGGCTATGCAACTATGGCAGCTAAAATGGCATATAAGATGGCTGGAATAACTGAGCCTAAAAAGGAAATTGATGTTATTGAAGTTGATGATAGATTTTCCTATAAGGAGCTTCAACATCTAGAGGCATTAGGATTTGCCAGACCAGGTGAAGCAGGGCATTTAGTTGAGGAAGGTGTGTTAGAAATTAATGGCTCACTTCCAACAAACACTTCTGGTGGTTCATTAGGTGTAGGGAATTGTCTTGAAGCCACAGGAATGCAAAGAGCGTTAGAAATTGTCACGCAACTTCGTGGACACGCTGGAAAACGACAGGTCTCTGATGTTGAGATTGGAATTGCTCAATCTTGGCGTGGTATTCCTTCTGGAACCGGTGCGGTAGCAATATTTAAGAGAGGATAATGAGGTGGTAAAGAAATGAAAGAAGTAGCAGTTATTGGAGCCGGTATGACGCTTTTTCGTAGGCATCTATTAGAAACAGGAAAAGAACTTTCTTTTTTGGCTACGAAAATGGCTATGGAAGATGCCGGCCTTGAAAAAGATGATATTGATATGGTAGTAATGGGTAGTGCTCCTGATGCTTTCGATGGAATCCACATGAAGGGTGAAAACCTTTTAGATGGTGCAGCTGGCGTTGATAAACCTTATGTAAGAGTTTTTAATGGCGGTGGTACTGGCGTTTTCGCCCCGATTGCTGGTTGGTGGCATGTAGCCTCAGGAGTCGCCGATATATGTTTAGTTGTATGCGAAGAAAAAATGGGTAATTGTTACCCTCATCCACAAACCGCTTTCAGACATATTTGGGACCCAATCCTAGATAGACCCCTTACTCCCAACCTTTTATGGCTCTTTGCCATGGAAATGAATCGATATATGACAG
>CAYZTE010000010.1:0-34112 GCA_964481225.1 uncultured archaeon
TTATTAAATTATTAGTAAATTAATTTAAGAATCTAAGAATTTTTTAAAGATCCTGTAAAGTCTGTTAGTTTATATAAATCTCTTAAATTAATTAGTATTAAGTTGATAGAGAATAAGACACACCGGTGATTTCAGTCTCAACAAAAAATGGTTTTATTTCCCATCCTTTAATTAAGCAAAACTTAATTTCTAGACGAAAATATCAAGAAAATATTTTTATTAATTGTTTAAATAAAAATTGTTTAGTAGTTATTCCTACTGGTTTAGGTAAAACAGTTATAGCATTAATGCTTACAGTCCAAAAATTAACCGATAAGCCAAATTCGAAAGTTATTTTTTTGGCTCCAACAAAACCATTAGTAGAACAACATTATAAATCGTTTGTAAATTTAACTAATATTGATCCTGATGAGCTTGAATCAATTACAGGAACTACACAACCAACAAAAAGGAAATCGTTGTGGAAAAGTCTTCATATAGCTTTTATGACACCACAGGTGCTTCAAAATGACATTATTTCAGGACTATATTCGATAAAAGATGTATCTTTAATTATTTTTGATGAGTGTCATAGAGCTGTTGGCGATTACGCTTATTGTTTTATAGCGAAAAAGTATGTTGAAAGCGTATCTTCTCCTCAAATTCTGGGCTTAACTGCCAGTCCTGGTACTACTCGAGAAAAAATCAATGAGATAAAACAGAATTTGTTTATTGATCATATAGAAATCAGAACTGAGAAAGATAAGGATGTTAAACCATATATTCAATACGTGGATAATCAATGGGTAAAAATTAAGCTTCCGAGCGAATACTTAGAGATAAAAAGAATATTAGAAGATAGACTTAAAAGCGTATACAAATGGTTTAAAGAAAACGAATTACTAAATTCTTACGATATTAATAAGGTTTCAAGAAAAGACCTCTTACAATTAAACAAGGTCATCAACGCGAGAATTTCAGGAGTGAGGGGCGATAATGATATGTTTGACATGTTTTACGCTAAAAAATTACAGGCGAACGCTATTAGAATTTCTCACATGCTTGAACTTCTTGAAACTCAAGGAATTAATTCTTTAAAAGATTATATAAATAAAAATGAAGAAAAAATTAAGAATAACACGGCTAATAAATCCCTAAAGGAATTATTTGCCAATCGAGAGATTAAGCGTGTAAAGGAGTTAACCAACCAAATCAGTTCTAAGGGAATTGTCCATCCAAAACTTGAAAAATTGGAAGATATTTTAACCTCTCAATTAAGAAAAAACAACAGCTCAAGGATATTAGTTTTTTGTCATTTCCGAGATTCAGTAAATAATATCGTAAGATATTTTGAAAAAAATGAAATAGTTAAGGCTCATAAATTTGTTGGTCAAGCACATAAAGGCTCTGATAAAGGATTAACTCAAAAAGAGCAGATTAAACTCCTAAGAGAATTTAAAGAGGGTGTTTATAACACTCTCGTGGGAACAAGTGTGGCAGAGGAAGGATTAGATATTGCAGAATGTGATTTAGTTGTTTTTTATGACGTTGTACCAAGCGCAATACGAGCAATTCAACGACGTGGGCGAACAGGGCGTAAAAAAGAGGGGAAAGTCTACATTTTAATTGCTGAGGGTACAAGAGATGAGGGGTATTATTGGGCTGAAAAGGCAAAAGAAAAAAACATGAAAGAGAGTTTAAATAGATTAAAGCAATCAGAAGCTAAAGAGAAAGCGGGACAATCAAATCTTCTAGATTTTATGAATAAAAAAGAAGTGGAAATACCCATTCAAAAAATTAATGGTGCTGATGAGTATCAAATCGTTTGTGATCATCGAGAGACAGCATCAGCCGTTGTTAGAACTCTCTCCTTAATGGGATTAGGCTTGAAATTAGAGCAATTAACTGTTGCTGATTATATGATATCTAACAGAGTAGGTATCGAGAGAAAATCGGCTCAAGATTTTAATGACTCCATAAAGGATGGGAGATTATTTAATGAATTAATAGAACTAAAAAATAAATTTGAAAGCCCCATATTAATTTTAGAAGGAGATCCTTTTAATGAATCTCACATTAATGAAAATGCATTATATGGAGCTATTACATCGATCATCCTAAATTTAGGCATAAATGTGTACAGAACTAAAGATCCTGAAGAATCTGCAATGTTTTTATATCAGCTAGCAAGGAAAGAACAATCGGAAAATAAAAATAAAATTAATATAAGGTTTGATAAAGCTCCAATTGAGACTTCTCGGCTTTTAGAATATATTGTTGCTGGAATTCCTGGAGTAAATAGACTTCGAGCTAAGAATTTATTGAAGGAATTCAAGACTTTACAAAATGTTTTTTTAGCAGATATTCCAGATTTAACAAAAATCGAGAATATTGGAAAAAAAATTGCTCAAGAAATCTATAAAATAAGCCGTTATAATTATAAAAATGACCACTAATCGGGTAATATTACAATCTTTAATTTATTAATAACAATAAAAAAGATTTTTAATATTTTCAATAATAATTTATTATATTATTGAATTTTTTTGTGTAAGATTTCAAGTTTTATTAAAAGTTGAGCGAAGCTAGATATGATAAAATTTAAAGTCGTTGTTGCTGGAGCTAAGAACGTTGGAAAAACAAGCTTGATCCGTAGATATGCTACTGGTAAATTCGAGAAATCAACATTATCTACTATTGGTGTTGATTTTGAGACTAAGAAAGTAGTTGTTGATGGCACTGAGATACTTTTAAATATTTGGGATTTCGCTGGTGAGAAAAAATTCAGACTTTTGTTCCCTTCTTATGTTTCTGGCGCTTCTGGAGCTTTAATGTTATATGACATCACGAATGAAGAATCTTTAAATGATCTTTATGATTGGATAAATGTTATAACTTCAGTTCCTAATGCTCCTAAAACAAAAATATTAATTGAAGCGAAGATTGATTTAAAAAGGAAAATAAAAAGAGAAGATGCTCTAAAGTTATTTGAAAAATTTAATTTTCAGGGAGAATTGATAGGTACATCTGCTAAGACAGGTGAAAATGTCGAAAAAACTTTTGAAATGTTAGGGCGCGAGATTCTCAAGAAATCCTTGAAAAAATGTGCTAATTGTGGAAAATTTTATCCATTAGAATTGAAATTTTGTCAATACTGTGGATCAAAAACAAGCTGAGTCTTTTGTGTTTTTAATATTTTTTAAATTTGTACTTCTTCTTTTTCTTAAAAACAATTAAGTTAAAATTAATTGGAGTTATTGGATTTTTAGGAACTGCATTAAACTTTAAGAAAAATTTATTTATAAAAATAAATAAGAAAGATTATACTGATTAACACTAATGGTTTTAGAATTGAACTACGATATTAAAGAAGATATTAACTTAACTATATCACGACTTAAAAAAGATGGTATATCTTTTGAGGGTAAAACTATTCTAGTAACTGGAGGAGCAGGATTTATTGGGTCATGGGTGTGCGATGTTTTAGTCAGACAAAATGCATACTGTATTTGTTTAGATAATCTCTCATCTGGTCGATTTGAAAATATATTGCATTTAATGGACAAAGATAATTTTCGGTTTATCAATCATGACATATCTTATCCAATATATTGGGGAATGAGTTATCATCCATTAGGTATTTGTGTAGGGGATATTAAAAGAATTGATATCGTCATGCATATGGCAAGTAGAGCCTCGCCGTTTGAATTTAAGGATGAACCAATATCTATTTTAAGAAGTAATACTTTAGGAACACTTAACTCCTTAGGTATAGCGAAACATCATAACGCAATCTTCTTCTATACGAGTACTTCTGAAGTTTATGGAAATCCCCCAAAAGAAGATGTTCCAACTCCAGAGAGTTATTTTGGACACGTGAATCCAGTTGGCCCCAGAAGTTGCTATGATGAGTCTAAAAGAGCTGGAGAAGCTTTCATTAAAGCATATGAACTTCAACACAAACTAAGAACTAAAATCGTGAGAATTTTTAATACTTCAGGACCGAGAATACGATATGGTCCTGAATATGGAAGAGTAATTCCTAACTTTATATGTCAAGCCCTACATGACGAGGATATAACAGTATTCGGAGAGGGTTCCCAGACTAGAACTTTTATTTATATAGTAGATGAGGTCGAGGGTCTACTTAAAATGGTTTATAAGGATGAAGCTATTGGAGAAGTTATTAATTTAGGTAATGATAAGGAATATACAATATTAGAATTAGCTCATGTAATAAAAGAGTTAACGAATTCCAATTCAAAAATAGTCTTTAAACCATTACCCATTGACGATCCGGTACGTAGATGTCCAGTAATAAAAAGAGCAAAAGAGATTCTAAATTGGGAGCCTACAACTTCTTTAGAAGAAGGCTTGAAAAAGACAGTAGCATGGTTTAAGGATAATGATTAGCAATACAAATTCAGATGATTTGACTGGAAGTAAAAAAAAATTTCAAATTTTACTTATGATTTGCTTAATAGCAGGAATTCTGGTTGTCTCTGGATTTATTATTTATCATGCCTTGACACCTGAGCCTGGATATATTACATTTGGAATTTTAAATGAGGATAAAAAAGCTGAAAATTATCCAACTAATGCTTCAATTAATGAGAATATTTCATTCTACTTAACTGTAGGGAATTATTTGAATCGAGAATTCTCATTTAGGATTGAGATTAAAAAAGGAAACCATTACACTATTTTAACTCCAACCCATTCAAATGGCACTTTATCCTTTATTGTGGGGGATTTCACATTGAAAAACAAGGCTGATTGGATTTCTGAACAATTAAATGTGTCTTTCTCAGAAGTAGGAGAAAATCAAATAATTATTGCTGAATTATGGGAAATTAAACCAAGTACAACAGATTTTTATGATATATTGTGGCTAAGATTGAATATAACTACTTAATTCACTCCGCCTATGACTTTTATTTCCTTAATTTTTACATATGGTGCTTGAAAAGAATCATAAGCTTTATATTCTTTGGACACTGCATCAATATTTTTAAATAATTCCATTAAATTTATGCCAATCATTGTCTCATTTAATGGATCTTTTATTTCTCCATTTTTAATTAGATTTCCATGAAGTATTAAACCAGAAAAATCACCTGTTGAAATATTTGGAGAATCTCCGGTGTAATCTAAAATAACTCCCATTTTTATGTCTTCAATAATCTCATCCTTTGACATCACTCCCGGTTTCATAATGAAGTTAGTGCAATTTATGGAGGGTATAGATATATAAGAATATCGAGATGCATTCCCTGTACTTTCAATCCCTTCTTTTCCAGCAGTATAACTATTGTGCAATAATCCACTTGTTAAAAATTTCCCTCTTTCAAAAATCATTTTATTCTTACATGGAACACCTTCGTCATCAAAATTTCGTGAACCTATTGCTCCATCTATCAGAGCGTTATCTTCAATATTCAAACTTTCTGAACCGATTGTCTCACCTCTTTTATTGATAAGAAAGCTTCTTTGATATTGGAAAGTTTCCGCATTAATTGCTGAGACTAATGGCTTTAGGATCAACTTTATTGTTCCTTTAGGTGTCAAAATTAACGGAATCTTCATATCCTTTATTTTTTTCCTATTAAGATTTCGTTTTGCATCCTCTAAGGCTTTTTTAGCAATTTCAACTGGTTTCAAATCTTTCAAATTTCTTTCTGATTGCCATTCGTACCCAAATGAAGTTTCTTTAGTAGTCTTATCCTTAACAATAATATTTGAAGATATGGAACAAAATGTATCTTGACTTGATACTTCTATACCATTAGAATTAAAAATATAGGTGCTAGAATAACTTGATTGAAAATTAGCTGATTGAGAAATAGCTAATTCATCATCATTACAAACTTTAATTATATCTTTAACATGACTTAGAGTATCTTCTAAATTTAAATTTTTTACTGCTTTATCATATAGATTTTTAACATTCGGATAATTTTTGTAGTATCTTGGTAAATCTTTAAAATCTTTATCTTCAGTACCAAAACTCATCATCTTTAAGGCAATCGTGGTCATTTTGTCAATAGAACTGTTTTCCAAGTTATTTGTAAAGGCAAATCCAAGAGAACCACCTCTATTAATTACTCTAATAGACGCTCCAGAATCACTTCCAATTTCGCTGTTTTTTATGGAATTTTCTTCAATTTCAATATTAATGTAATTATGGTTCTCAAGAAAGAATTCGGCACATCGTAAATCTGGGCTATCTTGTTCAGCCAATTTCAAACTACGATGAGCTAAATTAAAGATGTCTGTGTTTTCAATCATTTAATTTAAACCTCCAACTGTTAAATCTTCAATACGAATATGAGGTCCACCATCGCATACTCTAATGCTTTGGCCACCCTTACCGCAGATCCCATCTGAATAAGAAACTTCTTTTCCGATCGCAGAAATCTTGTTTAGAACTTCTAAGGTCATCCCAGAAAAAGATACATCTCTCATTAAATCTTGCCTTTCTCCATTCTTGATCTGATAAGAAAATTTACACTTAAATTGAAAATTCCCTGTAGTAGGATCGGTGTATCCATATTGGAAGTCTTGGCAATAAATTCCATTTTTCGTATCTTCAATCATTTCTTCTATGTTCCAATCTTTAGGGGGCATAAAAGTAAATCCCATTCGCACTTGTGGTCTTGAACTACTTGAACCGGCTCTTCCATGTCCATTGGGTGAAACGTTCATTCTTGAAGATGTTTCTAAGTTATGTAAAAAATTCTTGAAAACTCCTTTTTCTACGATTATCGTTTTCTGAGATGGGATTCCCTCATCATCTACAAAATAACTGCCAAACAATTCGTAGGGTAAATTAAATTTTTTACCTTGGTTCATAGTGGGATCATCAATAATATTAACTTCTTCAATTGCTACTTTCTCACCAAGTTTTCCTTCTAATATGCTCTCCTTATTCAGTACTAAATCCGCCTCACAAGCGTGTCCAAACGCTTCATGCACGAATGTTCCAGTTAATTTAGGGTCAAGTATGACCGTAAATTTCCCACCAACAGGAGATTTAGCCTTCAATAATTCTACCGCTTCTTTAGCGGTTTCAATACTTAATTTCTTAGCTTTCTCGGTCTCAGTTATCTCGTATCCGCCAATTCCACCAACAGAATTTATAGATCTCTGAATAATCCCATTATCTTTAGCATATACTAAACTAAATAATCTTAAAAATGACAGTTCTTGAAAAATGAAACTTCCAAAAGAATTAAGAAATAGGCTATGATTATGTCCATCTAGATATAATGTACGCGTGTTTTTTACTTTTGTTGAATATTCAGATGATATTTTTTCATGTTCTTTTACAAGATTTAATTTTTCTTCTATATCAATATTTTTTAAATCTTTTTTACAATTAATCTTAAAATTTTCGATTAGAGGGTCCCGTTCTTTTATTTTAAATTTGTTTTTACATAATGATTCTGATAATTTGGCTAATTTAATGGCTTGTAGAAATTCATTCCTAATAGATTTTCTATTTAGATCTTTAATCACGCAAAAACCCCATCCTCCATTAATAAAAGTTCTAATTCCACAGTCATTAAGTGCATATGATGATATTTCCTTACTTTTCCTATCTGTAAAATCTAAACTTGTCCCATGATTCACTCCTATTCTAACATCCCAATAATCAATTTTATCTTTAGCAATTTGATTTAATTCTTTAATTAATTTTTCATCCATTTCTAGTAATCCGTCAGCAATCTCCATAATCATTTTTCTAAGGATAACTTCTTTTTCTTTAAATTATTTTCTCGCATATTGATTATTAATGCCTCATAAAAGAATTGTAGAAAAATAGCTTAAATACCTTTGTTTTTTAAGGTGTAATCTTAAAATAAGAGAAAATTCTGAAAAATATAAGTAATCAAACTTTATCTTTCAACTTTTTAATGATTGTAATTGCTCCTTGTATAGTACAAATTTTAGAAAACTTAGTCGAATTTTTATATAAAAATGAGCGGTTGCATTTCCAACACTTTTTTACTTTAATATTTCGATTTGTATAATACCAGTTTCCACAGTGAATACATCTATAGAAAACATATTTTTGTTTGTTGCCCATTCAAATTTGAATAAGAAGGAATTTGAATTTAATTCTCATTAGTAAGAAGATTTTCTAATTTTTAGGTTAATAAAATAAGATATATGTTTTGATGAATCATTATTTTAAATAAGAAATTGAAAAATAAGATTAAAATTATGGATCATGAGTTTATTCATCCGGTAGAAACACGCTATCGTACTGAGATTGCTAACTTATTTACGGAAGAAAAGAAATTGAAAAATTGGATGTTAATAGAGTCAGTTTTAGCTAAGGTTCAGTCTGAACTAGGGATTATCCCTAAAGAAGCTGCAGCAGAGATAGATAAAGCAAGGGAAAGAGTAATATTGGAAAGAGTAAAGGAAATAGATCGAGAGATTCATCATGATTTAATGGCCATGGTTAAGGGTTTAGCCGAACAATGTAAGGGAGATGCAGGCAAATACATTCATTTAGGGGCAACTAGTTATGATATTGAAGATACTGCTATAGCTTTGCTATTAAAAGAAGCATTAGAGCATATAAGAAACTCTCTCAAGGGATTAATGAAAGAACTTATTAGGTTAACGAATGAGAAGAAAAATCTGGTATGCATTGGAAGGACTCATGGACAGCATGCTATTCCAACCACTTACGCGATGAGATTTGGGATATGGGCTTATGAGATAGATAGGCACATTGACCGAATTTCAGAGATTTTAGTCAGAATTTCATATGGTAAGATGTCAGGAGCAGTAGGAACAATGGCTAGTTTTGGTGATAAGGGAATGGAGATACAAGACGAGGTTATGAGGGAACTCAATTTAAATCCTGTTCTTATAGCTAATCAAGTGGTTCAAAGAGATCGACATGCTGAAGTTATTCTATTAACCGCATTGATTGGACAAACACTTGCTAAAATAGCAAGAGCAAATCGAGTTCTACAAAGAAATGAAATAGCAGAAATGTTTGAACCGTTCAAAAATAAGCAAGTAGGGAGTTCTACCATGCCTCATAAAAGAAATCCTCATAAATCAGAAAGAATATGCAGTTTGGCGAGAATTGTTAAATCTAACGTAATTCCAGCATTGGATAATATCTTATTAGAGGATGAAAGAGATTTAACTAATTCAGCATCAGAAAGAGTAATCTTCGCAGAAAACTTCATTTTTCTGGATTATATGATAAAAGAATTAACCCAAAATTTGAAAAATGTTGAATTTAATGAACACAATATCGAGAAGAATCTTAATCTCACAAAAGGAGCATGTTTGACTGAAAGAATCATGGTTGAGTTAGTTAAAAGGGGGATAGGGAGACAAGAAGGACATGAAATTTTAAGAAAAGCTGCAATAAGGGCAAGAAATGAAAGCCTCTTTATGAAAGATATTTTAATTAAAAATGAATTGATAAAAAATAAATTTAGTCAAGAAGAATTAGAAGAAATTTTTGACCCCCATAAATATGTTGGAAAAGCGGTCGAACAAACTGAGAACCTAATTGAATTTTTAAAGAAAAAGCATAAGTTATAATAATAAATGTCTGATAAAGATAATTTATATTCAAAATTAGGCGTATCATCGAGAAAAGAAGATGTGCATAAAGCAATTGAAAAATTAGATAAGGGACTTTTCCCTGGGGCATTTTGTAAGATAGTTGAAGATGTAAGCGGCAGGAATGACTATTGTTCAACTTTTCATTCTGATGGCGCTGGAACTAAATCGAGTTTAGCCTACATGTATTACAAGGAAACAGGAGATAAATTTATTTTCAGAGGGGTTGTAAGAGATGCGATAGTAATGAATATCGATGATATTTTGTGTATAGGGGCAACAGGTACTATTTTTTTATCTAACAACCTTGGAAGAAATAGTAAATTGATTTCGGGTGAAATAGTAGCAAGAATTATCGATGAATATAATGAATATAGTAAAAAATTGAGTTCTTTTGGTTTAAATGTTATAATGTGCGGGGGCGAAACTGCGGATGTAGGAGATTTAGTTAAAACTCTTATATTAGATGCGTCAGTTTTTACAAGCATGAAAAAAGAAGATGTGATAAATACAGTTAATATTAAAAGCGATGATGTAATAGTGGGCTTAGCTAGTTTTGGTAAGGCTTCATATGAAGATGAATATAATAGTGGCATTGGAAGTAATGGTTTAACTTTAGCGAGACACGGAATGCTTTCACATGAATATTTTGAAAAATATCCAGAGTGTTATGACAAAAATCTTGACGAGAAATTAACCTTTTATGGGAATTACAAACTAATAGATAAGATAGAGAAAATGAATTTAACTGTGGGTAAAGCTTTACTATCACCTACTAGGACATATGTGCCAATATTATTAGAGGTTTTTAGAGAATATAGAAAAGAAATACATGGCTTGATTCATAATACGGGAGGAGGACAAATTAAGGATATTAATTATGGGAGGGGCATTAAGTATATTAAAAACAATCTATTTTCTCTCCCAAAAATTTTTGAAATGATTCAAAAGTCATCTGAAACAGCATGGAAGGAAATGTATATGGTATTTAATATGGGTCATCGAATGGAAATTTTTTGCAATGAATCAATTGCTAAGGACATAATTAAAATTGCTAAAAAATTTGATGTTGAGTCCAAAATAATTGGACACTGTGAAGGATCACCTATAAAAAATAAAAATATTGTTGAAATACAATCCCACTTTGGTTCTTTTAAATATCATTAAGTTGATTGGAGAGTTCTGAAAACTTTAACGTTATGTGCCTAAAGGGTGCTTTAATTTTTGATATGGATTTAATTCCCCCATTAAAATTGATCAAGTTATAGATACAATAGGCGTGGGAGACGCCTTTTCTGCCAGATTAATATATGGCTTAGTGTAGAATCGAAGCTTTAAGTTTGAAGATCTTAAACAAGATCTTAAAATTGGTAATTCTATTGCCGGGAAGTGTATTCAGAAATTAGGTGTGCGAAATGGCACACCAAGTATCGATGAGTTGAAACTAGAGCCTTCATACTTTTAATAACAAAATTTATAATATTTTTATTCAATACTTTTTTATTCAAATTAACGCCAATTAAAGTGTAATATATGGTTAAATCGTTTTCGCGTGGTAGGAAAAAAGAGATAGCTCTCGATAGAATAAGATTTTTTATTTATGAAGTCGCACTCTTATTTATTTTTATATTCATCCTCCTTCTTATTCCATTGCTATTGATTCCCTCAATTGTAAAAAAGGAGTCGTACCTTTATGGAATATTGTTTTATTTATTAAGAGTTATAATGATATTCATAGGGATACCCTTGATGCTATATTTATCAAATTTATTATTTGAGTCCCAAAAGAGAAAGGTCATCATAGATGAGGACATTTCTCCTTCAGTGGGACATTTAAGATTATTTATAATAACAAAAAAGAATTATAAATACCAGATTTTATATGGTATATTGATTTTCTTTCTGGTTTTTTTACCGATTGATTTTTTTACTTATCTTTTAGTACCTAGAATGCTTGAATACCAAGCATCTGCTCTATTTGGCAAGTCAACAGATAAATATTTAGGAGAAAGTTACTTAATCTTTTTAATTTCTGTTATTGTAATTCAATTTTCAGTAGCTATTTCTGAAGAAAGTGTCTCTAGAGGTTTATTAACTAAAAGAGGAAGTGAACATTTTTTTAGAATGTCTGCAGTCATAATATCAGCACTTTATTTTGGATTAGGCCATTTTGCCTATTTCCTTGATCCAATAAGCAGATGGTATCCAAATTGGTATCCGTTTATTTGGTTTTTACAAGCATTTATTATTGGAATAATTCTTTCCTTAATGGTATTGAGAAGAAAATGGCTCTTCCCAACAATAATCGCCCATACACTGAACAATATAATCTCTGCGCATGCCGTTTGGAGTTCTTTACAGGAAGTGTCTTTTACCTTGGTAGCCCTTTATATGTATTATCCTTTGCTTATTATAGGATGTGGATTGTTTGTTTGGTACTATTCTCAGATAAAAGAAAGTCTTTCAATAGGTTTTAAAATGCTAAAGACATATTTTAAGTGCGATGAAACAAGTGAAGAAACAAAAGGAGATATTATTTTTCGTGTTTTTTTTGATATTCTTATGGGATTAATTATTTTCATAATGGGTTTTATGATCGCGATATAGAGGAGTGTTGTTTTAATGAAGTTTGGGATTATTTCTGACACTCACATTACAAACAATTACGATCCCGAAAAAGTTAAATCTTTAATTAGTCAATTAAAAGAGATATTTAGTGATGTTGATGAAATAATTCACGCAGGGAATATATGTGAAGAAAATTTTCTAAAAGAACTTAAAAAAATTGCCCCTGTAAAAGGGGTAAAAGGGAATCTAGATGAGATCGAAGAACTGAAAAAATTTATTAAATTTTCAGTTGGTCGTTATAATATTGGAATCATCCACGAGTTACCTGAAAATCTTGAAAATTTTGCCAAAAAAGAAAATCTACACATTTTGATTTTTGGCCACACTCATCAACCATTAATAAAAGGTACAAAATTTGATATACTTCTTTTAAATCCGGGATCCCCTACAAAACCAAATGCGCCCCCTGAAAGGCCAGGATTTCTTAAGCCTGTGGCAAGACCTAGTGTAATTACTCTAAATATTGATGAAAACGATATTTTATCGGCCTATATTATCAATTTAAAAAATTAAAAAGATTCTTACTGATCAAAATAATAATTTTTTTTTTTTGAATTGTAAGTTCTTCATTTTTGATATTTTTAACCAATGAATTCAATTTTAAATAATTTTAAATATTAAATAACTCATATTATTTATACAAGTAAACTAAATGCTAAAGAATCACAATATTATTATTAAAAAAGTAAAATTTATTTTTATTAAGAATAGAAATTAATTCTATAAGGGAGTGTTGTGAGTTGGTAAGTAGACTCGATCTTGTACTCAAAGAGCTCAATGAAAATGGAAATTTTCGAGCTTCGCTTTTTGCTACATCAACGGGATTGGTATTAGCATCCCAAAAAGAAGAAGACATTGATGAACGTGTAGTAGCAGCTATGGGTTCATTATTAAGTGATTCAGCGTATAAGGCAGCAGAAGAATTAGAGCTTTCTGATATTCAGAGTATGAAAATCAAGTATAAAGAAGATTTTATTATTATGAGAAATATTGCAATGCCTGATAATAAAAACCAATTTCTTTTAGCTGTATTGACAAAACTCCCAGAAAGCGAAGAAGTGGAGAGATATTTTGACCAACTCTTAGATTGGGCGGTAGAAAACTCCCAGGCTGATTTAGAAAAGCTTTCAAGCATATAATCATCAATATTCTTTTCCTAATCTTTATTAATTTCCGTTCGGGAATGTAAAAAAGCTGAAAAGGATTTAAGGTAGGGAAGCAATTTGGTAAAGTTTTATTATCATTTTCTTAAATAATAGATTTATAGAACTCTATAACTTCATTAGCTACTTGTTCTTCATAGCCCCAATAAAAATGATCTGCTCCATCAATAATTTTTTTCCTTTTTGGTTCAAGATAAAAACTAAAATTTTCTTCAAATTTTTCGTATAATGCTATAGTGTCTCGATTTCCTTGAATAAATAGTTTAGGCTTATCACTTTGAGACAGTTCCTTATATTTTAATCCCATAAAATCCCATGGGAAAGAAATTGATATATAAGCCATAATCTTAGCTGAATAATTTATTGCGGAACAGCCAATCGCAGCGCCATAAGAATACCCACATATAATTATTTCCACTTTCTTTTTTTCATTAATTAAAAAATCAATACAAGCTTTAACATCACTTAATTCACCTTTCCCATTTGAATGAGTTCCCGTGGATCTTTCAACAGCTCTAAAATTGAATCTTAAACAAGGAATATCGCTTTTAATCAGTTTATTAAATATTCCAGAAACTACATTGTTATGCATGTTGCCTCCAAATTGGGGATGTGGATGGCAGAGTAGAATAGGTGGCTTGTTAGCACGAGAGCTTGATTGATAACATTCTGCTTCTAGTTTGATTTCATTATTCTTAACGAACAGTTTATCTATTTTTACCATAATTTTAATTAACCTTTGACCTATATTAATCATACCACATAAACCTATGGGAGAAATGAGTTTTAATAGAATTATTATTGAGAATAAATTACGTGAATTTTTAGAAGAAGATTGTAGTTTTATCGATGTTAGCACACAATGTATACCTCAAGATGCTAATGTATCGGCTAAAATTTTTGTAAAAAGCAATGGTTACGTTTCCGGACTTGAGGAATTAAAAATATTATTCAATATATTAAAAATTTCTACAAAATTCTTTAAAGAAGATGGAGAAAAGGTTAAGAAAGGTGATTTTGTCGTTGGATTAAATGGAAATGCAAGAAATATTCTCCTTGGAGAAAGAGTAGGTTTGAATCTCATAACACGCATGAGTTCTATAACTTCCACGGTAAAAAAGTATGTGAAAACTGTTGAAGATTCAGGTAAAAACGTTAAAATTGCTTGCACTCGTAAAACTACACCTGGATTAAGGATTTTTGAAAAAAAAGCCGTGCTTATTGGTCAGGGAGAAACTCATCGTTTATCTCTCGATGATATGATTCTCTTAAAGGACACTCATCTAAAATATTATAATGGAGATGTAACAAGACTTATAAATGAAGCGAAAAAGAAAGCAAGTTTCTCTAAAAAGATTGAAATTGAAATTGAAAAAGTTGAGGATGTATTAATTGCAGCCAACAATGGAGTAAATATCATAATGCTTGATAATTTTAGTCCAGATCAAGTGGAAGACGCTATAAATTTGTTGAAAAAAAATGGTTTAAGAGATAAAATAATTATAGAGGTATCTGGCGGAATATCTGAAGACAACATGGTTGATTTCCTGATCGCTGAGCCAGACATCATAAGTATTGGAGTATTAACGCAACAACCTACTGAATATATGGATTTTTCACTTCGATTTGATTAACTATTCCTTAATCAATAATAATTTCTCGAATTGAACAGATCACATCTTTAATTTTCGCTAGTTCCTTATAAAGGTCTTTTATTATCTCAATTTCACCTACTAATAAAATTAACTCGATTTTTTTTTCAGCTATACGCCAATCTGTTATTGTTTTAATGATTTGATGATATCGTGAATATAAATCAGATATTAGATCAACAATAATATCCTTAAAAGGATAAACGAGGTTAATAGTTATTATTTTATATCCTTTTAAGTTATCAAATTTTTCATATTTTTCAATGAAACTTACGATGGAGTCTCTTAAAGCTTCACTTTTTGAGCTAAACCCGCTTAGATTTCTGACCTTTTCAAATCTTTCTAATAGATCATTACTTACCTGTAAGGATATTATAGGCATTTTGACATCATAAAAAATTTTTAAAAATATTTCTTTTTATTAATTTCTCATTATATTTCATTCTTACTTAATTTAATGAGAATTCAAGATTTTGTTAGAAATAATACTCTACAATTAGACCTATTTTTAAATAAATTTTTTTACAAAATCAATGCTTTGAGACAAATCTCTTGCCGATGAAAGCTCAATAATAAATGGACCTCTGTAATCATAACTTTTGATAACCTCAAAAATTTCAAGAAAATTGATCTTTCCAGTTCCTAGTGGCGGATGAGTATCTGAATTCTTACTAAAATTTTCTACCAAGTGAACATTCTTAATTATTCTATGAAATTTTTCCCATAAAATCTTCACATTCCCATCACAAGTGAAAAAGTGACTTGTATCATAAGTAAGATATATATCATTACGGTTTATTTTTAAAAATGTATCTTCAATATCATTTTCATCTAGCATTATGTAGCAATTCTTTGGCATATTCTCTAAACAGACATTAATCTCCAGATTATTCGTGAATTTTAATAATTTATTAATCGCTTGAGCCAACTGTACCTTATTATGGTCTCTAATCGAATTTATCAAGAAATTCGCTAGGCCAGGGTGAATTGTAAGAATTTTAGAACCAGTTTCATTACAAATTTTTGCTGTTTTAGCATAAGATTCAACTGATGCGTTAGAGATAATTTGATTGTGTGAACACAAATTTACATCTATAAAAGGACCATGAATTTGCTTTTTCAGAGAATAAGATTTGACAAGTTCAATTAATTTTTGTTGATTTTCATCATTAAAAACCTCAGGGGGATCTAAAACTAACTCGACTGTTTTTATATCATTATTCTCAGCATAGTTAAGACAAGCCTCTGAAGCTTTAAATAATAAATCCATTAAGCTTACATAATCACCTGAAAGCCCATATTCAATTATGTGTCCTAAGGAGCTGATACCTAATTCCATCGAAATCATTAATTCCAATATATTATTCAATTTATCTTTTTCGCATACTACGTGGATAATTTGCAAATAAACTATCATGTAATTTCTGGAATCTCTCAAGATGTTCCTCCAATATTAAATTGGGTTCTCCAATTTGTAGAGATCCCCAATATATTCTTGCTAATTTTTCTGTTAGTTCTGCGAATTTTACAGCATGATCTATGGACTTGCCACATACAATAACACCATGATTTGCTAATAAAGCAGCATTTTTTATGCCCAGTGCATTAAGAGCAACTTGTCCAATTTCTCCTGTATGAGCTTCTCCAAAATCAGAAACATCAATAGATCCACCAAGAAAGACATACATTTCTTCCATTATGATGGGAATATTTTTCCGAATAATTGACAGCATTGTCGCATGGGGTGAATGTGTATGGATTACCGCTTGAACTTTTGGTCTTGATTTATAAATAGCAATGTGCATTTTAACTTCAGTAGACGGTAATTTTCCTGCACTTAAAGCATTACCCTTAAAATCCATATGTACAATATCTTCCTTTTTAAGAGTGACATATTGATTAAATGAAGGAGTTATGAATAGCTCCTCTTTCTTACCATTTCGTATACTAACATTACCCTCTCCAGCCTCTACTAATCCCTTTGTGAAAATTGCTTTTGCTCCTTTAACAACGTCCAACCGAAGTTGGTCTTCTTTATTAATTGACATATTGTTAATAATTAAGAGTATATTAAAAATATATTTTGAAATGTGAAGCAATTAAAAATATCGAATTAGGAACGTTTATGATAATTTTAGATAGTCTTATTTTTTAAATAAAGGATAAGAATACCTACATTGACAACACCTTTAAATTATCATATAAGAATCTATAACCCAGAATTATGAATCGACTTATATTACACTGTGATTTAGATTGTTTTTTTGCTGCAGTAGAGATAAGAGATAATCCCCAATTTAAAGGAAAACCTATTATAATTGGGGCAGATCCAAGAGAAGGAAAAGGTCGAGGCGTTGTTTCTACTTGTTCTTATGAAGCTAGAGTTTATGGACTTCATTCTGGAATGCCTATTTCTCAAGCATTTGAACGATGCCCCCATGGTATATATTTAAAACCAAATTTCAAAAAATACTCAGAAGTTTCAAATCAAGTCATGAAGATATTAAGCAAATATACGCAAGATTTCCAGCAAATAGGGTCAGATGAAGCCTACATTGATCTTACTGAAAGATGTTTAAATTTTGACGAAGCGAGAGAAATTGCTGAAGATATCCAGAAAGAAATATTAGAACAAATAAGAATTACAATATCGATTGGAATAGCACCTACTAAATCGCTTGCAAAAATTGCCTCAGATTTTAATAAACCCAACGGAATAACAGTCTTCAAACCCGAAAATTTTAAGGACTTTTTAAAAGATATGGACATTACACGCATTCCTGGTATAGGAAAAAAAACAAGAGTTTATTTTTACAAGAGAGGAATTAAGAAAATAGGAGATATTATTGATACTCCAATAACTAAAATGATATCATTGTTTGGTAAACATGGTAAATGGGTATGGAAAATTGCTAATGGTTTAGATAATAGAAAAGTTAAAGAATTTCACGAAGGGAGAAAATCTATAAGTTCGGAAAGAACTTTTTTAACCGATACTAATGACTTTAACGAGATTCTTTCTAAATTTGGAGAGATAAATAAAAAGATACATAAATCAATTAAAAAAAATCATATATCATGCAAGACCATTACCCTAAAGATTAGATTTATGGGCTATCAAACCTATACCCGTTCAAAAACACTCCCCTACCCGATACAAGATGAAACTATGGTATTAAAAATTGTTCTAGAGTTATTTAAAGAATTTTCAAATCATAATAAAAAAGTTAGACTTGTTGGGATAAAATTATCTAACTTAGAGAAAAATCTAAAAGCTCGACAAACAAATCTTATGAATTATGCATGGATCTAATTTTTTTAATAAGTTCGATTCAATTAAAACTAAGATTTTTATTTTTAATTAGTTCTGATATCTTTTCTTGGAGTATACCATTCGAAGCAATAATTCCAGGCGCAGTCCATAGAAAATTAGCTCCTTTAAAAGCTAAACGTTCACCAATTAAATCTGTTATTTCACCTCCAGCTTCTCTTACGATTAAATCTCCTGGCATAAAATCCCATGTAAAGGAATGTTTAGCATCTAAAGGTTTTATATAAAGATCAGCACTTCCATCAGCAACCATACAAAATTTTGCCATACTATCAATCTGAATGAAGTTTCTTATGCCAATACTTCTTGCGAATTTTAAAACCCAGGGTTTATCATAATGTAATGAATGGCAAAAACGTATTTCTTTTATATCTTCCTTTTGACTGACTTTAATTGGTGTAAAATCGTTTTTATCATATGAAACCTGAGCTCCGTGGCCCTCTGCAGCTGAAAATATTGCGATTATTTTTTCTTTATAGTTTGGAACAGCAATAGCACAGATTTTTGGGATAGAGTTTACCATAAACCCAACTCCTACAGCATAAGATAATCCTTTTTGGAATCCCATTGTTCCATCAATAGGATCTATTGTCCATTGACGCTGAGAAAATATTCCGCGATATCCAATATTCTCTTTTATGTTACTTAAATCACCTAGATTTAATTCATTTAAACATTCTATAATTAGATTTTCTGCCTTGATATCGATGAACTCAGTATTTTCCTCTTCTGCAATTATTTCATCTTCGTAGAAGTAATCTTTTAATTTGGAAATAATATATATTTGGGAAGCAAAATCGGCTAAAGTTACAGGTGATTGATCATCTTTCAAGTATGATTTAAATCCTTTTTTCCTGAACCATTCTGTAATTTCTGAAGCATTTCTTACTAAATTAATTGCTATTTTTAATTCTTTATCATACTGCAGCATAAAATTGTGAAATATTTTACATTAAAATTAAATTAATTTTCTAATTCTTTCAGTAAAAACTTTATCTAATTATTGATTTTATTTCAAATAGATAATTTTCCAATGATGATGATGTTGTACTTGTAATGTCGATTTGGTTTGACTTTCTTTTTAAATCTGATTCAAAATTATATTCATTTAAGAGCCACAATAATTTATATAATTCAATTTTTCTCGTAAAATCTTTATCGACCTTAAAATATTTTGAATATGCATTATAAAATGCGCTATAAAATGAGGGAATATTCAAGGGTTTTAATATTAAATAATCTATTTTAATAAAATCTTGAGCTCTGCTTCCAACACACCAATTATCAAAATCTACTAATCCATTTATACGAATTACACCTTGATCTTCTTTAACAATAACATTTTGACTGCGAAAATCATTATGTAACAATACAAATTCGTTCTCGTCTTCAATTATTGCCTTATTATCTCTAAAGTAATCCCTAATTTCATTACCGAAATCTATTTTATTCTTTTTTGCTTCTTGTATTTCATCTTCTAATTGATTAACAAAATACTCTGAATAAATAACTTTTTTCTTTTTTCCAATATTGCTAATACTATTGAAAAAAGAATCAAATTTTATTTCATGTAAATTTCCTAAATGATTTCCCAAATTATCAAATAAATTTAGAAATTTTTTAGCATCCAAGTTTTTGCCTTCATTAATATAGTTATTTATGAGCTGAAATAAAGGTTTTCCGTGAATATAATCTTGCACTGAAAAAATATAAGGAATTGTTTCTTTTGTCTCATCATAATAAACTAAATTACTTACTGGAATAATTGGCAGATTTTCTTTTTTGAATAGGTACGCTCCAGTTTTTGCGTTTATAATCACTTTTACTTTCTCCCTTAGATTTGGGTCATTAGGGACTAAAGTTTGATCTAAAAATGGATATAAGAGTTTCTGTTTAACCAAATTTTCAAATTGAAAAAATTGATTAGTTCGAAATCTGAAAACTAATTGACTTTTTTCAAATTTGACTTTATAAATTGTATTAACTCCTGCTGTATAAGGACCTGTTATTTTTTTTACTTTACCTTGTTGAACTAAAGCATCAATTTTTGAAAATGTTTTAATAATTTCGTGAAATTGATAAAGATCTTTTTTACCTATAGAATATAACTGATACATTTGTTTATGATTAAGTAAATAATTTACAGTAGCCTCAATTCTTTCTTTAGCTATAGAATCAATTTCTGTTTGTAATTTTGAAGAGATAAAATTAAGTTCCTCATTAGTTTTTACTATTAATTCCTTGTATAAATGCAAAAAAGCATATTTTAAACCTTGTTTTTCTTTGCTTTCGTGATTTTTGATATTATAGATTTTAATTCTAATATCGTTTATTTGCTCCTGTAATTGTAGAAGTTCTAAAAGATTATCTTCTAAACCATAATAATATAATTTTGAACACATATTGACTAAATTACTTATACTAGATACAATCCCACTATATTTTCTCTTGTTTAGGGGAATAAGTTGAATAAAGGTTTGAAAGTTTTCCTCTAACCCGCAAAAAACTGAAAAATTTTCGTTTAAAAGTTGAATATAGGATTTACAATTTCTGATATTATAAAAAGAATCGTTTAATCCTTTCAAATTAGGAAATTCTATTAAATAATTTAGCAAATTCGGCTCAATCTCATTTCTAGCAAATTGAGGAGGGTTGTTATACAAATAAATTTGACTTTTAGGATTAATTGAACCTAAAATATTTTCATAATAAGATTTTATAACATCTACTGGTTTTTTTTCTGAAATGGGAGGAGAAATCATAAAACTTAGATATTCAAATTTTTTCTCAAAATTTTCAATCTGATTTATTATATCATCAACCTGATTACCATTGATTCCAACAAGAATAGGATTTTTCTTCTCTGTGATTTCTAATACTAATTCAATAAGTTTTATTTTTTCTGCTGTAGAAAATAGATTACCATCACCCATACTACCAAAAAGAAGAAGAGAATTTGCATCATTCGTAAGAATATGGCGGATAAGAAGTGAATTAAGACTTTTGATAATTTCGAAATCTTGATTATAAAAAGTTAAAGCATTACAAATAACTCCATTAATTTGTGGTATTCCTATCTCCTCTTCAATAAATAAGAAGCTAATTTGAATTTCTATTATATTTTGTGAATAATATTCTTTATGTATTTATATGATTTTTAAAGACTAATTTCAATCAAAATAGACTTAAAATTATATAATTCGCTTAATAATAATCACTTATCAAATTTAAATAAATTTTTTTAATATTAAAGAAGGGGTTAAAATTTTCTGTAAAATTGATGATATAAACATTCCATTAGTTTCTACGGGAACTTCTCCATTTATAGGTGCTGGACAATTTGGATTTAAAGCATTTGAGTGGCGGAGAAAATTTTTAAATAACCCAAATGCTATGTTGGAGATTTTAAAAGCCAGTTATTCATCCGGAGCACGGGGTATTGAAGTAATACCTACTGGTAAAATTTTAAAAGCTGCTCAGATAATGAGTGAAATTTATAGTGATTATGTGATAACAGGATCTACTTATCCGGGTGAAGATCCTGGTATTGATGTATTAATTGAAATTGGAGCAAAATTAATATTCGTACATGGTATGATTTCTGATAATAAAGGAATAAATTTATTGAGACTTTTAGATGAAATCTCTAGATATGGAGTTATTCCAGGGATTGCGACCCATGAGCCAATTCCAACAATTAGATACTGCATAGAAAATTCTTTAAATGTAAGAGTATTTCTGATACCCTTTAATGCGAATGGGTTTTTGATGGGAAACCCAAAAAAATTAGAAGAAATTGTTGATAATACTAAAGATTTTTATTTTATAGGTATGAAAACTCTTGCAGCAGGAGAAATTAAACCTAATTTAGCATTTCAATATATTTCCAATCATAATATATGCGCTGTGACTATTGGAATGGTTACAAAACAACAAGCAGAGGAATCAACAAAATCTGCTTTAAGATCGTTGATTAATAATAAGTCGTAAATTAATTCTATTATATATGAAAATGGAAAAAAATATTGGAAGTAATATATTTCAAATTTTTTTAGAATCTTTAAAAATATCAAATATATCCATTTCATAGTCTATAGTATCTTCAGGTAATAAATTTGGATCTTTCACAAGTTTAGCTAAATAATATATCTTTGCTCCTCTCTCAAGATATTGTAATACTGTATATGCTCCATCTAAATGACTACCACAACATAGGTTTCCATGATTTGCAAGTAAGACGGCATTTCTTTCTTCTAAGACAGCTATTACTCCGTCTGCTAATTCTTCAGTACCAGCTTCTCCATAATCTGCGCATAACACTTCACCACCAATATATGGTACAAATTCTTCAAATATTGGAGGAATAGGTAGTTTTAAAGCACTAAGAACAGTAGAATAAATACTATGAGCATGAATAATGGCGTTTACATCTTCCCTTTCTTTATAAACACTTAAATGCATTTTTTTTTCTACGGACGGATTTCTTGCTCCTTCTAAAACCTTACCTTCCATATCAATTTTAAGTATATCCTCTGGAGCCATTTCATCGTGTCTAACATTACTTGGAGTTATTAATATAAATTCGTCTTCACCATCTTTTACTCTCACACTTACATTACCAGCTGATCCGATAACATGTCCTTCTAATAATAATTTCTTACAAAGTTTGACTATATCTCTTTTTAAATTGTCAATCTTTTCATCTGAAATGATTTTTTCAACTGCCTGTTCTTTAAAAACTTCTGGATTCATAACATGTTTGGGAATTTTTTCGTCTAACCAGGATTTTATATCTTCTAAGATCATTTCCGATTGACGTTGAATCACTTCAATTGTATCTAAGAAAATAACTGCCTTTCGTTGCCCACAGGAAGATATACCAAGAATATTTTCAGCATTTCCAACTTTTAAAATATTTTTAATACCCTCTTTAACTTTTTTCCAAATATCGTCCATATCAAAGCGTTTTGCAAACCCGTCCACATCTTCATTGATAATGTTATAAAATTGAGATGAAGAACATTCTAATTCCAATTTATCTGAGACTAACCCAACTTTTACGCTATTAGAAGATATATCGATTGTTAAAATCTTGTTCTTAGAGTTTACCATTGTTAATCTCATTCAATATATCTTTTTTAATCTTTTAACTAATCTATTTATTTAATATTAAATAGATTTCTCAATTATTAAGGTGATTTATTAAATATCTTTAACTAATTGTAAAAGAAAAGGGATTTATTATTTTTATAAATACTTTCTAACAACTTCTCCTCTTGGTGTCTTCTCTTCAAATAATATAGCTTGAAATGAATAAATCTTTGTATCCTTATTCTTCCACGCATCATTTGATAACCAAGCTTTTGAACAAGTGTGGGAAATGAATGCTTCTACATCCCAATTTCTATCATGATCTATAGGTACTTGAGGAAGGAGTAATCCCCTTCTCATTCCTCGCTCAGCTATAAGACCATCTCTTCCAATTACTATTTTATCTAAATATTCCTCTGGTTCATTAATTTCAATTAGTTTAGGTGGAGTTAATATTGATAATTCAATGACTATCTTATCCATCTCTTCAAGGGTTACAGAAGGAAATCTTGGATCTTCAATAGCAGAACTAACTGAAACTTTATGAATGACATCATATAATGAATATGTGGGTTCAATATAACCAATACATCCTCTTAATGGGTTGCCCATAACATTAAATTTATTTAATGTTACAAAAGCACCATAGTTATCCTTAAACCTTACTTTTATTTCTTCTGGAACTGGCATTCTCCTATCATTTTTCAGAAAAAACTCGACGTTTTCGCGAGCAAATTGCACCAGCATTTTTCCTTCTTCTAAACTAAATTCCTCTTCATTTGACATGTTTTAGTACCTAATAATCATTTGAATTATGTATTATTATATTGTTCAAACATATATACTTTATAACATTCTCTTAATGACTTTTCCAGTTGGAATAGAATTATCTGTATTTATCTCAATTCCTCTCAAAAAAACTTTCCAAATATGTACTGAGGTTCTATAATTTTCAAATGGAGAATATTTTGCTTTCGTTTTAAAATTACGAGATTTAATTTGATATTCATTGATCTTATCAATAACTATCAAATCACCATTATATCCTTCTTTAATGAATCCTTTCCCCTTGAGATTGAAAATTTTAGCGGGATTTTCGCACGCAACTTTGATAAAATTCTCTAATGAGAGATCATAATTGAAAACCTTATTAATGATCACTAGAGGATAAGTTTCAAAACCTGGGAATCCAGATGGAACATCTGTAAATTTTTGATCTTTCTCCTCTAACGTATGTGGTGCGTGGTCCGTTCCAATTAATTCTACACGTCCTTTATTAAGTTCATTAAATAAGAATTGAGAATGTTCCTGACTTCTTAAAGGTGGTAACACCTTGCCATAATTATCGTTATTCAATATAATTTTATTTGATAGGAGTAAATGATGGGGAGTAACTTCAAAACTAATTTTTAAATCTTTGTTTGAAGTAATTGATTTTTGAATGGCTAAATAACTTTCAATACTACTGATATGGCAAAAATGAACAATTGGATAAGGACTTAAATTTGGTTTTTTGACAAAAATTAACTTTTTATAAACATTTATTACAAAATTAACGTAATTTTCTTCCATTTTGACCGGATTTAATTTATCATGAATTTCTAATTGAGAATGATTTTTTTCAGTACAGTTTTCATAAATTTGTTTCTTTTCTAAATCAGAGATAGGAGACGCAGCATGAATGAATATTGGAATTTGATATACGGAAGATATATTTAGAATATTTTGAAGGTTCACTGGATCTTTCCAATTAATTTCATTTAGAGGATTATGAGGATAAATTTTAAACCCTAAGATTCCTAACTCGATAATTTTTTTTATTTGGACTTCATCAATATCTCTAGGAACGCCTGCGATAAATCCTACATCTGCGTAAATGTTATTTTGTGCTTTTTTCATCCATAATTTAACTTGTTCTGCCGTAGTCGCTGGAGGTATAGTATTTGGCATATTGAACACCGTTGTTATCCCTGAAAAAGCTGCCGCTTTAGTTCCAGTTGAAAAAGTCTCTTTTTCACTTTGACCCATATCACGTAAATGAGAATGTATATCAATTATGCCTGGTAAAACTAATTTGTTTTGACAATCGATTTCTTTACTATCTTTGTTTTTTTTGACTAATTGTTTAAATTTTCTTTCATTAGGGTCAAATTTAATTGATGCTATAACTCCATCATTTATGAGGATGGCTCCTTTATGTATTATGCCTTCGGAGAAAATTTTTGTGTTTTTTAGGATCATACCATCATTAATTTTTATAATGTTCGTTGTTGATCTTTTCGAAAATTAATATATAAAATTTTATTTTCAATTAGTTTAATTTTAGAAAAGTTCAAGAGCTTTATATTTTTCAAACCTTTTAATACCTCTATAATTTTGAAATTCTTCTTTGAAAATGAATGAGTTGGAATTATAAAAAAACAATCATCCATAATGTCTAAAAGCTCTTTATTTAAAATAGAGAAATTGTTTTCTTTATTAAATAGTTGATAATCATCTAATATGAGATAACTCATTTTCTTAGCAATAGAAGTATAAAAATCAACAAAAAAAGTATCATTAATAAATTTCCTAACATAAATTCCCGGAGTAGATTTTTTCCACTTCTTAATTTCAAAACTTTCATTTTGTTTTGCTTTATTTAGAGCTTTCTCTAAAAGAAGGGCTTGCGATCTCTCGTCAGTACCCACATATCTTAATTCTTTTCCATTGAACTTTATTAAAATATGCTCTTTTTGAAAATATAGATATAAAATATTGTTTTTTCTTATAGAAAAAGATAAACAGAATGATTCTCTAATGCAGGAGCATAATTCATAAACTTTTAGAGGAGTATAACCTTTATCAATATCCTCCTTGGTGTAATTTATGGCTTTTTCAATAAGTAATAAGAAGTTTACCAACCTAATCAAGTAAAATTCTAATAACTAATAATATTTAAAATTTCCCTAATTTTCTCATAAAGTCTGCGGTAGCCTTTCCTCCAGGAAGACTAGGCATTCCAGGCATCCCTTTTCCTTTTTTTTGCATCTGCAGGAATCTTTTCATAAATTTTTTCATTTGATTGTATTGATCTAACATTTTATTTATTATTGAGTAATCTACGCCCGCTCCAATAGCAATCCGTCTTTTACGAGTTTTTTTAATGATTTTTGGGTTTTCTTTTTCTTCAAGAGTTATGCTTTGTAACACGACTTCCCATTTCGCGAGATTTCTTTCAGCATCATCCTTTAAAGCATCCGGGATATTCCCTCCACCCATCATCGCTAAGATCTGCTTCATTTTGCCAACCTTCTTTATAGCCAGCAATTGTACATATAAATCTTCAAGCGTAAACTTTCCATGAACCATTCGTTTGACTGTTTCTTCGTCTGGAAGTATTTCTGCTTCTGTGACTTTTTGAACTAATGTTTCGATATCTGGTACGCCGAGTAGTGTTCCAACAAATTTAAAGGGTTCAAATTCTTCAAAATTATCTATTTTTTCCCCAGTACCGATGAATCGAATGCCCACATTTGCTGCAGTGCAAGCTGATAAAGCTCCACCACCTTTAGCTGTTCCATCCATTTTAGTGACTATTATTGAACCTAAATTTGTTGTCTGAGCAAATGCCTCTGCTTGGTTAAATGCTTGTTGGCCTAGAGTCCCATCAACTACTAGAATTATCTCATTCGGTTTTAATTTTTCTTCAAGAATTGCCATTTCTTTCATTAGTTCTTTTTCTTCTTTATGCCTTCCTGCTGTATCTGCGATTATAATATCGTTTCCATCATTTAATGCTTTTTTTGTTTCTTGAATTGCAATCTTTATGGCATTTTTTTCATTAGGATTTCCATAACATTTTATTCCTACCTGTTCGGATAATTGTACCAATTGTTCATAGGCTCCAGGGCGCCATGTATCAGTTGTCAAGGTTGCGACCTTATAACCTTTACTTTTATAATATTTTGCTAATTTTGCAATAGTAGTAGTTTTTCCGGAACCCTGAATACCAACAAGTAAGATTACATTCTTCTTACCAGATTTTATTCGTATGGGAGATTGCGTTCCACCTAAAAGATGAATTAATTCATCATGAACAAGTTTAATTACAAAATCCTTCCTTCGTGCTTTCTGAAGCTTAGTATTCATTGCCTCTTTTCTGATGTTTTCCGTCATTTCAAATACAAGCTCCACTTTGACATCCGCGCTTAATAAAGCTCGTTGGAGATCTTGAATTAGCATATTAATAGCGTCTTTATCAACAATAGGGAGGCGCCTAATTTTTCGGATTGCGTTATCTAAAGATCTACCAAGCTTTTCTAAAACCATTAAATTCCCACTTAAGATTTATTTTATGTATTTGAAATAATACTCAAAAACTAATATTTTTTTTGGAAAAAATATAATATAACATAAATTAAAAGAAATGTCAAAATTAAAAAAATTTTGGAGAAAAATAATTATACTAAGGTGTAAGACTAATTGTCTATTAGAAGAACAGAGATACAAAAATTAAAAGCCGGACAATACATCATGGTCGACGATGAGCCTTGTCAAATAAAAAGCACTGAGAGATCAAAAAGCGGGAAACATGGTCATGCTAAAGTAAGAGTTGTATGCGTTGGGATGTTTGACAATAATAAACGATCTTTAACATTTCCAAGTGGTTCAATGGTTGACATACCTGAGATTTTCAAAGGTAATGCTCAGATTAATTTTATCGAGGATATTTCAATAAACATTATGGATTTGGAATCTTATGAATCGCTAGATGTCGACTGGCCACAAGATGAGGAGTTAAAGAAGAAATTAAAAGAATTACAAGCAAATCCAGATAAAATATCGACTGCACAGGTGGAATACTGGCAATTGGCCGGAAGAACGCTTATAAATAGAGTTTTCACTAACTAGATATACAAAAATATTTTAAGATTCTTCAATCATTAATTTTATTTTCCAGATAATCCTTTATTTTTTTGTACAATATTTAATAGTTAAGATTTCATTTTCGAAGAGCATAGAATTATGGTAGAAAAACCTATTGCGATCGCGTGTAGATTGGATTCAGAAAGAGCAATCAAATTAGCAAAGAGAATTTTTGAGTTTTTAGTTCAAAAGGGGAAAGTTGTTTATTTAGAAACGAGAATTGCTCCAAAGATTTTTCCACACAATGGTATGGATTTAGGTGAAATGACCGCTGAGAATATAAAATTCATCGTGGTTATAGGTGGAGATGGATCAATATTAAGAGTTGCAAGCAGTTTGTCTCAACAAGACCCTCCTCCTATTTTGGGAGTAAATGTTGGTTCTCTCGGATTTTTAGATGAATCAAATGAGAGGATGGTTTTTAGGGATTTAATTAAAGCATTAAATGGTCAGTATGAGTTAGAAGTATGTTCTAGGATAACACCTTATATAGTTAAAAATTCCGATGAGATCAAACTAGATAATGCCTTAAACGAGGTTTTAATAGTGTCTTCTAAGAGTTCCAAGGTTTTACAAGTATCGATAAGAATTAATGGTGCTTTTTTAAATCGTAGTTATTTAGATGGAGTAATAATTTCTACATCGACTGGATCCACTGCTTATAATTTAAGTGCGGGAGGATCAATAGTTAATCCAAATATAAAAATTATGCAAATAACTCCCTTGAATAGCTTTGCTGGTTCTGGATTGAAACCAATAATCGTTCCAATAGATTCTGAGATTGAAATCCAACTTTTAAGACCTCGATTAGATGCTAAAATTGTGATAGATGGCCAAAGAATCATCAAAAAAATTCAACCTAATACAAAAATTAGGATTCGTAAGGCAAATTCTCAAATAAAATTTGTTCGTTTAAGTAGGAGCTATTATGCTCGTTTGAGGAAAAAAATTATTGGAACATTAAGAGTACCTATTGATGACTCACCAGAAGAATAGTCAAATGAATGAAAAAAATCCAGTTTTAATTTTTGATACTAATATCTTCCTTACTGGAATTGATTTTAACATAATTGATGGAATCATTTATACAACTCCTACTGTGATTGACGAAGTTAAAGTTGGCAAATATAGAGAAAAAAATAGAAATATACTAACTAGAATATATGCCGCAATCGAAAATAATAAATTAAGGGTAAAAACTCCTAAAAATAAATATATTCAAGAGATAGCTAATAGATCAAAATTTACAGGAGATTTCAATGCTTTATCATTTGCCGATAAGGAGTTAATAGCATTAGCTTTAGATTTAAAAGAGAACCTAAATCAAAATGTAAAGATTTATACTAATGACTATTCAATTGAGAATGTATGTTCTGAATTAAATATTTCCTTCTCATCATTATATAAAGAAGGGATAAAATCAAAGATAATTTGGGAAGTATTTTGTCCATATTGCAAGGAGATTCACGATATCGAAGATTTTAATAAATCTTGTGAAAAGTGCGGCTCTAAATTGACACGAAGACCAAAAAGAAATATAATATATTAGTGGTAATTATATAAGTTGTAGCATATATTTTTATCGAAGAAATAAAAATAAGGATAAAAATAAAAATGGGCATTAAAATAAATGAGTTAGTAAAAGAAGTCAAAAGAACTATAACTTTCGAGAATCTTTTTAAAAAACGAATAGCCATCGATGCTTTTAATACAATATATCAATTTTTAGCGATAATTCGCCAAAGAGATGGAACTCCTTTAAAAGATTATCAAGGAAATATAACATCTCATCTTTCTGGACTTTTTTATAGAACAATAAATTTCTTAGAGCATAATATTAGACCTATTTATGTATTCGATGGTACACCTTCTGAATTGAAATTAGATACTATCAGGGAGAGACAAAAGATAAAAGAAGAAGCTCTGGATAAAATGGTGAAAGCTCAAGAAGCGGAAGATTTTAAGGAGGCTAAGAAGTTTGCTCAAATGACTTCTAAGCTCAATGCTGAAATGATTGAAGAAAGTAAAAAATTAATTGATTATCTGGGTATTCCAATAATTGAAGCTAGTTCCGAAGGAGAAGCTCAGTCTGCATATATGGTTGAAGCTGGTGATGCTTGGGCATGTGCTTCTCAAGATTATGATACATTATTATTCGGTGGAGAACGGTTAATTAGAAATTTTGCGATTAGTAGGAGTAAGAAAGTAAAAGATACAACCGTTACTTTAGATATAGAGTATATTTCACTATCAAAATTTTTAAGTAATCTTGGAATAACACGAGAACAATTAGTAGAAATGGGAATATTAATAGGAACTGATTTCTTTCCAGGAATAAAAGGAATTGGTCAAAAAACTGCTTTAGATTTAATGAAAAAGTATGGTTCAATAGAAAATATTTTAAAAAATAAAGTTAAGGTTGGAGGAAAAGAAGTCTATTTGGATTTAAAGTTAGCAGATCATATAAAAAATATTTTCTTAAATCCAGACATTAAAAAAGATTACCACTTACCAAAAGCTAAAAAAATTAACTTTGAAAATTTAGAAGAATTGTTAATAGAACAACATAATTTTTCAAAACAAAGGGTGGTAAATGCTCTAGATCGTCTTAGAAAATTAGATTCTTCTAAAGTTCAAGTTTCATTAGATAATTTTCTAAAAGGATATTGAAATTTTCATTCTTAAAAAAAAGGAAAGATTTTTACAAAATTAATATTTCATAATATTATCAAAATAAAATTTTTTTAAAAATCGAGTTATAATGTCATCTAAAGACAATAAGATTAAAGATAATGATGATAATCGTGATGATAACACTCCCAGTGTCACCCTACGGGTACAAAAGGCAAAAAAGAGAGATATTGGGCGTAATATAATAAGAATTGATACCAAAACGATGGAAAAGTTGAAGATACGAACAGGAGATGTAATCGAGATTACTGGAAAAAAGAAAAGTGCTGGAATCGCATGGCCAAGTTATCCTCAAGACAATGGTCTTGGAATTGTACGTGTTGATTCAAGATTACAGAAGAATACTGGAACTAGAATTGATGATACTTTAGAAATTCGTAAAGTTATTGTAGAAGATGCTCAAAATGTTGTTTTGGCACCATCAAGTGTCAAAATTAGAAATAATCCAAGGTTTGAAAGTTTTGTAAAAAGAAAGCTAAATAATTATCCAGTAACACTTGATGATTACATTTTTATTTCCATAGGAATTAGTAGAGAAATCACGTTTAAAGTAATAAATGTGAGACCCAATGGAGTTTGCATTATAAAATCAGAGACAGCGCTCACCATAAGTGACCGGATAACCGAAGATGTTGAAATGGGTTCTAATTACATAACATATGAGGATGTTGGAGGATTAGATAAAGAGATTCAAAGAGTACGCGAAATGGTTGAATTACCATTACGCCATCCTTCTCTATTTAAACATTTAGGAATTGACCCTCCAAAAGGCGTACTGCTTAGAGGACCACCAGGATGCGGAAAAACCTTATTAGCGAGAGCTGTAGTTAATGAGAGCGAAGCACATTTTATTTCCATTAATGGACCAGAAGTTATGAGTAAATTCTATGGAGAATCTGAGAAAAAATTGCGTAAACTCTTTATTGAAGCTGAGGAAAAAAGTCCTTCAATTATTTTTATCGATGAAATTGATGCTATTGCCCCAAAGAGGGAAACTGTCACGGGAGAAGTTGAACGCAGAGTAGTTGCTCAACTCTTAGCTTTAATGGATGGTTTACATGGAAGAGGAAAGGTCATCGTTATTGGAGCCACAAATAGGCCAAACAGCCTGGATTCTGCATTAAGAAGACCTGGACGATTTGATCGAGAAATAGAGATAAAAGTTCCAAATGAAAAAGGTCGATTAGAAATCCTCCAGATACATACTCGAAATATGCCCCTCGATAAAAAGATCTCTTTAAAGGAGTTTTCCCAAATAACCCATGGATTTGTAGGTGCAGATATTTCAGCAGTTTGCCGAGAAGCAGCAATGTCTGCCTTGCGGCGTTATTTACCTAAAATAGATTTAGAATCAGAAATAATTGATCCAGAACTTTTAGAACAAATCGAGGTTAAAGAAGAAGATTTTGATGAAGCTTTAAAAGAAGTTTTACCTTCTGGAATAAGAGAAGTGTTTGTAGAAGTTCCAAATATTACTTGGGATCAAGTAGGTGGATTGGATGCATTAAAACAACGATTAAAAGAATCAGTAGAATGGCCACTATCCCATCCAACGATATTTAATCGTATGGGTATAACGCCTCCGAGGGGAATCCTACTATATGGACCACCTGGTTGCGGTAAAACTTTACTCGCAAGAGCCGTAGCAACTGAAAGTAAGGCAAATTTTATTTCTATAAAGGGACCAGAACTCTTATCAAAATGGGTTGGGGAAAGCGAAAAAGCCATAAGAGAAGTATTTCGAAAAGCAAAAATGGCAGCACCTTGTATAATATTTTTTGATGAATTCGATTCAATTGCGCCAAGTAGAGGACGACACACTTCTGATTCTGGAGTAAGTGAAAAAGTATTATCCCAATTTTTAACAGAACTTGATGGATTAGAAATTAAAAAAGATATCGTAGTTATTGCAGCTACAAATCGTCCTGACATTTTAGATCCGGCATTAATAAGACCAGGTAGAATTGACAGAATTTTATTAGTTCCTTTGCCTGATGATAAAGGAAGATTGGAAATTTTGAAAATATTTACAAAATTTATGCCATTAGGTAGCAATATTAAATTAGAATCTTTAAATGAAATGATTGATGGATTTTCTGGAGCTGATATAGAAACTTGGTGCCGTGAGGCTGCGATGATCGCTCTTAGAGAAAATATTAGAGCGCGAAAGGTATCCATTGAACACTTTAAAGAAGCAAGAAAGGATGTAAATCCTACATTAACTCAAGATATAATTAATTGGTATGAAAAATTCGGTGAAAAACTAAAAAGCAGGAGATTAGAAGAATCAAAAGAGGATCGCTTATTTGTATAAAATTCAAAAAATTAATTAGATGGAATATATTACTACTTATAGATTTTCAAGAAGTTTAATAAAAGTTTAAATATTAAAAAATTAGAAAAATTAATTAAAAAAGGAATATATAAAAAATTAATGTAAGACAACCCTCACTTCTGATTATGTATGACCCGTATCGATGGAATCAAAAACCAGTAATTAATTCAATCATTGATATTCTTATTAAAAACAAAGGAGAAATTTTAGATAAAAGGCTTGAAGAACTTTTAAAAAAGGAATTTCCCTACATTAATTCCTTAATTTTAGAAGAAATGTTCATGAAATTGGAAAGCATGAATATTGTTAATGTATTTCGAGTCTCAAAGAATAAGAAAATGATAGTTCTCAACAAAAATAATCAATCAATAAGGGAAGGAATATTTACAGATTTATTTTAATTCTTTATTTTGCCAATTTAAGCAAAATTGGGCTAAAGTTATTTCTTCAACTTTCGATTTATATTTCCTCTCCCTCACATCAATGAAAACAGGATAATTTACAGCATTTCCCATTAATAACATTTCTCCCACACCCAAACTAGAAATCATGCTAGCGTATTCTTTGGTTATTGCCTCTGAACTGTCCATCAGATGTTTTAAATCATATGGATTTTTTATATTTAAAACTAATTTTGAATTACATTGAGAAAGTGCGGTAGTACTTAATTTTTTTGGTCTTTGGCTGATTAAACATAGGCAAGCCATAAACTTTCTGCCTTCTCTCGCAAGCAT
>CAYZTE010000011.1:0-29582 GCA_964481225.1 uncultured archaeon
GATCACTAATCGAGTATGGCATTTTATTAGGTTTTGCAAGCTCATCCTGAAACAATCCGACTTCTAAAACTGAGAAAAGATCCGGACAATGAAGCAATTTTGCCATATGAACGGCGAGAAAAGGCCAATGGAAAGCATTAAATACTATATCGTTATTCCTAATTTGACGGCATGCTGACACTAACATCATTTCAAAACCGGTATATTCTAAACAAAATATTTTTTTATTAGAATCCATAATCAACAGCTCCTTGTATTATGCTTTTGGCTTTTAGAAATTTTATTTTTTCCTCTCCCAGAACATTCAAATACTCCTTTCGATCATTAACTCCAGTTATCCATTTTTCAAGCCAGCTTTCCCAATCTTCTATTGTTTTAGTCTCCTTAGCATAATTAAATGTATATTCCAAATCTGTGTAGTAAAAGCCTTGCATATTGCTAGGGTGTCCTCCCCAAGGTTCATGTATAACTGCATCTACTTTATGTGCCGATACAATGGTGCGCTCGGGAGATTCCATGATAACTTTTTTATCTACAATTTCTTCTGCTGCGACAATAATTTTTTTACATGCATTAATTCCAAATTTAGTATCCCCAATTAATCCCCACATTTGAGCATTACCTTCGTTATCTGCCCTTTGTACCTGGATTACTCCAACATCAGGATTTATTGCTGGAACAACACAAATTTCTTGTCCAGTAAAAGGGCATTTCACGGTAGTTGCCTTTAATCCAACTTCCTTTGGATGATCATAAATACTAGTCCCAACAATCGAACGAATTGGTATAAATGGAATACCCATATAGCCAGCAAAAAAAGACATATTAATCATAAAGAGTGATTGTTCATTGTAGATTATTTTTTGAGGGATTCCTTCTTCTATAGCTCGCTTAAAATTCCACGTTGGCTGTGGCCCCATACCATTCCAACAATGTGAAGTGATTATGTAATTCGTAACTCCTGCACCTATTAATTGATCAAAAAGGATTCCCCCACTGCATTTACATACTTTAAGATTTTGTTTGTTTTGTCGAATCATTTCATGAGCAGCAGAATATGTAATACCATTACCAAATCCGCCTAAAAAAACTAAATCATCATCATGAACAAATTTCTTTATTGCTTCTTTCATGGTCATTATCTTATTAGCGATTTTTTCCACCTTTTCATATTAAATTGAAGCTATCACATGATTAGATATTATATACTTAACTTTCGAAGCATTTAAAGATTTACACTTTTAGCTATGGACATCTGTTAAAGAAATGTCAAGACACTTAGTTTTGTATGGGGCGAAAATATGAAATAAAAACAGTAATAAAAGGTTTGTAATAATTATTCACTTCTTAGCAAAAGGTTCAAGGTCTAAGGCTTCGAATAAATCATCAGTGGCTTCAATCATTTTTTCCATCCTTTTCAATCCTCCAATAGAATTTTCATTTTAGAATTCTCAAACCTGACCTTTTCATATTCCTTTATTGTATGGAGGTTGCATCCGTGTCGAGATGGATTTTTTAATTTCGTGAAGTGATCATTAGAACAATAAAATCTGTTATCTTCATGTTGCCGTCATAAAGGACATTTTAACTTCAATAAAATATTTAGAGAATATGGAGAGTCATAATATTTATATTTAAGAGTGATTTTGGTGACTATAATGAATAAAGTAAGGACGATCTTCATAAAAGATCCTCAATTAAGAAAGATAAGGAAAAATTTAAGGGATCTCATTATTGCTGCTGTTAGACAGAAGACGCGTGCAATTATGGAATCAGACTGGAAGCAGTGCCAAGAACTAGATCAAGCTCTAAATAAGTCTATATGCCGCTGCTCAGGGTGTAGAAGATCAGATTTAGATATGACTTTTAGCCTTAGATTTAAACGATGGTGTTGTTTTATCTGTTATGATAAAGCTATTTTACCTCTTGAGAATTTGACTGAGGAAGAATTGACCAGATTAGAGTAAATTTTCTTTCTTTTCTTTAATTATTCCATTCTTTATTACTAGTTCCCCTTTCAGTAGAGGAAATTTTCATTTTTTTAATCTAGCAAATATTTTAAAGCCATTTAGATTAAGAACTGTTTTAAAACGCCTTTTTTGAATGTTTTTTTGTCGATTTTTAGGAAATGATCATTAAAAAGAAGAAAAAAAGGTTTATCATTTTTTCGCGAATGGATCTAAATCTAATTCTTTAAATATGTCATCGGTTTCTTCAATAGTGCCTAAAAAGTGCCATTCTCCCTCATCAATATTTTGCCCAGTGCCATATCTCGAAGCCATATCATATAACCTATTGAAATTTTCACAGTGTAGGGCGACACGATTCTCGGCATAATCCCGTGCGCTCCAGGTTGTCATTAGGAAAGGCCAATCGGAACTTTGTAACAGTAAAAGTTCTCGGGCTAATTGCTTTAAAATTTTTATGAGGTTCGGATCGTGTGAATCTTTATATTTTGCTATTATTTCTTCGCTCTTCGCTTCACATTCATAAATATGGCGCCATACATAAGTTGTCCATTCATTTAACCAGACCCAATGAGAGTTCCCCTGACCCCAAGAGCCCTCGACAATGGATACCACCTTATCGGGAGGATTTTGCTCTAAATAAAGTCTAGTGTTCGTGAGTTCAACTTGAGGATCGTCTTCGAGCCACCTGAGTACTCGATTAATCCACCAAGGTCCCTCATGCCACCAATGACCCATTAATTCAGCGTCATAGCAACTTATAACGATACCAGGGCTTTTGAATCGTTCTTTATGGTTTTCTAGTATTTCTTTAATGAGATGGACATAGTGACTTGCATTTTCATCCAATTTACCTGGAATATCATCAGGCCAATATAGCATTTTATCTGCAAGATCTGATTTTGGGTTGGTCACTTTAAAATATTTGAGCCCCGAAGGCCAGTGCTTCTTGTGAAAATCTAGATATTCTGCACAGCCAGGATAGCCATGTTCCCCACTCCAAACGACAATTCCGGTCTTTTCATCCCTCGTAAAGAATCCTACTGGAGCTCCTGTTGATGGATCGGTAGATACAAGATATGGTTCATACTGAGATTTTTTAAATGAAGTTGGGATTTCTTCATATTGAGATTCAAATTGCTTCCAGAGTTCGGCAAGTAAGGGAAATCGAGCAGCATAAACTCCTTGTGATTTACCTCCTAATAATAATGCCGTATCTATGAAAAAATACTTCAAGCCATTTTTAGCAAGGAAATATTCAACACCAGGTCTTTCATATTCTTCACCTGTTATTGGATTTTTCCAGCGGTATCCTGGTCTATATGCACATTCGGGTAACCAAGCACCTGTAGGAGCTCTTCCAAAATGCCGTTTATAATTATCTACTGCTGTTTTAAATTGAGCATCTATTGATGTTTCTTTAGAAAGTAGTGGAGCATATCCATGACTCGCTCCGCAGGTAATTATATCTAAAAGGCCCATATCTTGCAGATCTTTAAATGCACCTACAATATCTTTATTGTATCTGTGAATAAAATTATCCCTCACGCGCGAAAAAAATTCTTGCCACCATTTAGTTAATCTGATTCTTCCCTCTTCATATTTGTTTTCTGTAAAATCTTCGTAGTCATGTACAGCTGCATTATATTTCTCATCCAGATAACCTAAAAATCCATCGATAAATCTAGGATGCCGAAGCATTTCACATAAAACCGGGGTGAGACCAACAGTAAGTTTTGGATGATATCCATCATCAACTAATTTATATAATTCCATCAGAAGAGGAATATATGTTTCAGCTGCTGCCTCATTCACCCAATCCATCCCATGGGGCCATACACCGTGTCCCAATACCCAAGGTAAATGAGCGTGTAATACTAATGAAAAAGATCCTAATGGTTCAGTCATGATTCACTACTTTTGAATGTTTAGATCTAATTAATGAGAATTAGTTATTTATATATAATTTTTCATCTCTTAAATACTAAAATGAATCCGTGATTTTTTAAAAATCGTTAAAGTTAAATATTTTTATTTAGCTTTTTATAATATATAATTTCCAATTGAAAATTTATCGTAAATTCAAATAAGTAGTTATAAATGACTCAGGTACCAATTAAAAACTTAAATGAACTAAGAAAGAACGGAAGAATTATAGGTAGAGCAAATTACGTGTTCACTCCCGAAATTTCGAGCTCTATAGGATCAATTCATGGAAGTCTATTCAAACAGAATGAATCAATTGTAATGGGTAGAGATTATCACAATGATAGCAGGATGTTAAAGAGAGCTTATACGTCTGGTTTGATGTCTACAGGGATTAATCTTTTAAACCTCTCAGATTGTACTTTTCCACTATTACAGTTCACAATTAGGAGATTTGGTGCTAGCGGAGGTGTTTATGTTTCAGGTGGTCATTTATACAGCGAAGATGTAGGAATTCGATTCCTAGATGCAGGAGGTATCGAGTTACCACAATCTGAGATCCAAAAAATAATTGATTCTTACAATACATACCCAGAACAGGTAAGAAGAGTGGATCCTAATGAAATTGGACAAATAACCGCAATTCCTCAAACTGCAGACATATACATTAAATCCCTACAACAATTTGTTGATAAAAAGAAGATAAGAAAAGCAAATTTAAAAATAGTAGTGGATTGTTCTTATGGACCAACAGGGAAAATCACGCCACTTTTGATAAATGACATAGGCGTCGAGGTTATTGCTTTAAATACTCATTATCGAGAAAGATCATCTAGTCCTGTTCCAAGTATCAATACGATAAGAAATACAGCTGAAATCGTGAAAGCATCTAATAGTCATGTAGGCGTTTGTTTTGATGTAGATGGTTCAAGAATATTAGTAATAGATGAAAATGGATTGGAAGTAAATTTTCAAGATTTATTAATGTTATTCATATCGTTTGATAAGCGAATTCAAAAATCTAAAGGCAATACGATAATTACTACACCCTCTATTTCTCCTGTTGTGAGAGAATTTATTGAAGATGGTGGTTTTCCCATTAAGCAGGTTGAAAATTATCCAGGAGAAATTTCAAGGCAGATCAGAGAAGAGCGTTCGTGTTTTGCTGCTGCTGACACTTTAAAATTCTATTTTCCTGAATTCGCGCCATTCAGTGATGGCAATTTCATATTATTAAAAATTCTTGAAATAATGACTACTCAAGAAGATCTTCTTAGTTCATTGACCAGGGGTTTTCCAAAGGGAATAAAAATAAACAAAACAATACCTATCTCATCGGATTTAGTTGAAAACATTCATAATCGATTACGTGAACTGGCAGAGGAAAATGAGTATAGATATCACGACATAATAAACGAATTGAAGATTTTTCAGGATGAGGCTTACACTATTATTAAAGTAGCATTATATAGAGATGCAATCCTTCTATCAGCGGAATCAAAAGATAAAAGTAGGGCACAGGAAATGATTCTTGAATTTGAAAAAATTATATCGGAACTCTAATTTTCAAAATTTTTCAATTGAAATTAAAACTTTAAAAAATTTAGTATAAATATAATATTAATGAAATACAAATAAAAATTCAAAAGTTGATCTAATCATGGAAATAGAGGAAATAATTATTTTAGTTACGATGTTTTTCATCTACGGAATTTTTTTAATTTTCGATCTTTTTGGGAGGAACGAAAAGTATGGTTATTTAGCATATATCGCAGCAGTATTACCAGTTAATTATTATTGGGTCATATCTGAATTTGCCCTTATCTCATATCTCATGCTTTTCATATTGTGGGACATAACTTTATTGCGTGATACTATTGGAATTCATCTTAAAAAGGAAAAAGAAATAAATGATATTGTCTTATATCTTGTTCTTGGAATTTTAGTACAACTAATTGTTAGTGCAATCATACCTGAAGTTAATGAAGATCTACAAGGTAATGGTACAGAAGCAGTTTTGAATTTATTTTGGTTGCCTAATGTTCACTCTGAAGCTCTTGTAAACGAATTTCCGTTAGGATTTCAAGTCGCGGCTACTTTATTGGTGTTGCTTGTAATTATCCCATTAATTCTCGATATCAAAGACGAAGAAATTCCCTTTCCAATGTTCATCGTGATTATTGCGCTATTCATCATCCCATTTCTTTACTTAAGCTATATATGGATTCCAGCTGCAATGGGCGTATTAACTTTTTTATTCAGTGTTATACTTTTCGTAGTATTGCTTCTAATAACTAAGAGCGAAAAATAGGCAAAATAATTAAATTTTTTATTATTATTTTTATATTTATTTCATTATCAATTTTATAGGGAATTCAAATACTAAATAATATTCAATAATGGCAAAGAAAAAAGTTCAATCTGATACCAGCAGTGGCGAAGAAAAATCTAATTCAAAACCTTCTTACAATTTGAAAGATTTACCTGGAGTAGGAGATGCAACCGTGAAGAAATTGATAGAAGCAGGAATTTTGTCTATTAGGACACTTGCAATGTATCCCTTAAATAAACTAACTGATGAAGTTGGTTTAGGTATTAAAACTGCTGAAAAAATAGTGAAAGTTGCTCAAGATATAGAAAAAATGGGATTCAAATCTGCTGATGAGATTTGGGAGAAAAGAAGGACTTTAAATCGATTGACTACTGGTAGTCAGAATTTAGATGATTTATTAGGAGGCGGTATTGAACCCGGAGCGGTTACCGAACTTTTTGGAGAATATCGAACTGGAAAGACTCAATTGGCTCATCAAATTTGCGTCAACGTTCAAATGCAATATGAAAATGGAGGTCTTGAAGGAGGAGCTTTGTATGTTGATACGGAAGGTACATTCAGACCAGAAAGAGTCATACAAATGGCTTCTGCTTTAGATTTAGATCACAATAAGATCTTAAAAAATATCATAATTGGAAGGGCATATAATAGTGACCATCAAATCCTATTAATAAAAGAAGCACCAAAAATAATTAGAGAGAAAAATATAAAACTAATTGTTGTTGATTCCTTAATAGGACATTTTCGCAGTGAATATATTGGAAGAGGTACTTTATCAGAGCGACAACAGATTATAAATACTCATCTCCACGATTTACTTAGATTATCTGAAGTATATGATGAGTTAGCAGTACTCTTTACAAACCAAGTATCGGCAAGACCAGATGTTTTCTATGGAAATCCTTTAACACACACGGGTGGCCACATTGTCGCACACGGTGCAACTATCCGCATTTTCTTAAGGAAAGGGAAGGGAGAACAAAGGATTGCTAAAGTTGTTGATGCTCCTAACATTCCTGAAAGTGATGTTGTTTTTTCTATCACTGAAGATGGCATAAAAGATTAAAAAAAATATTTATGTGATTACACCTGTTTAAAGGCTTAAAAATTCGTAATCAAGGTTTAAATTCACTTCAATTCCGTCTCTTAATGATTCTGCAATAATGCAATATTTTTCAAAAAACTTTTTACATTGATTAGCCCTTTTACGCATTTTAGGATCTTCAATTTTTGGAGTCATGTTAATATCTATTTTTTTAACTCTCCAAAATCCCATCTCATTTCGTTTTATAACAACTTCTGCTTTCCCGTCCAATTCTGTTAGTGTAAGCTTTTTCTTTTTTAAACAGAATGTGAAACTTGCTGCTAAACAACTTAAAACAGATAACGCTAACAAGCTTGATGGGTTAGGTCCGATTTTATCAGAGTATTTTGTATGTGTTTCATCAATAAATAAATCTCCCATCTTTATTTGTCCAAGATCACATTTATATGTCATTTCTTCTTCTAATTTAATTCCAACTAAAACGCTTGATTCGTCTGACATGAAAAATAACCCTTCATTAATTGAATTATGAAATCATAAATATAGTAGAATTATAAATTAAGATTAACATTAACATCAATACCAGCACGTACTGACTGTGTTACTATACAATATTGCTCAAAAAAACTTACATCATCTTTCATAGGTTTTAGGCATAGTTTAGCTCTTTTAAGAGCATCTGGATCTTCTATTTTTGGAGTAATTTCAACATCAATTTTTTTAACTCTCCAAAAACCCTGCTCATTCCTGGCAAGAGTAACCTCTGCTTCACCCTTAAAATCATCTACTTTGAAATTCCTTTTTCTCAAGCAAAATATAAAACTTGCACTTAAACATCCTAAAACACCTAAAGCGAGCATCCTAGACGGATTTGGTCCTAGCATATCGACTTCTTCATAATGTTCCTCATCAATATAACAATCCTTAACCTTCATACTACCTAAATCACATTTAAAAATCATTTGTGATTCGGATTCATCTAGCTTTATTCCAACTTTAGCTTTCATTTCATTTGAAATAATAATCACCCTATTCTAAATTATCAAAATAATAAATGTAATAAATTAATATTTTACTAAAATTTTGAACTTATTTTTAATAAGTCAGTCCTTTACTTTACTGCTTCAATCTTTTTTAAATGAAAATGTCGACTTAAATGAAGCCAGATGAATGGAAAATATAAGAGAGTAATAAGGATATATTGGAATGCAAAAATTATTACAAAGACCATCATGAGAATAAAAAGAGAAATTTCGATGCCTAAACAAATTTTATTATTATAATATTTAGCATCAAAAAATGAAGCAGGGTTCTTATATCTCGATATGTGCGTAGAGAGGTTTTCAAATTCCTTTTTAGATATTAAAAATTTAAAGCCTACTTGTTTTTTCTGAAAATAGAAGAAATTAGTCCCCCAATCAAACGCATCAATGAGAATATGAATAAAATAAGTAATACCACTCATAATTAAAACTGTCCAACTTAAAGTAAACCCTATAATGATTATAATCATACTTGGAATTATTGAATGTGTAATTAACATCCTGTGATTATTATCTTTAGCAAATTTAGTAAGAAATACATCAAAATCACATATAAATGAAAAAACAACAATGAGTGAAAATTCAAGTAAAGTAAAATTATAGAAGTAGTTTAGAATCGATGCTATGATAACTCCTATGGCAAAATGAGCGTTTATATGCATATCCGTAATGTTAATATAGTTATTAAAGTTAATAGATTAATCGATATATTTCTCTTTTTCCATTCTTTTTAAAACAGCTTTTTTTGTTTCAAAACCAGCAGAACCTTTTTTTTCCACTAAAAATGAAGCTGCAGCAGACGCTAGATAAGCTGCTTTTTCGATTGATTTCCATGACTTATCAGAATGAATAAATTCATATAAAAATATTGAAAAATAAACATCTCCCGCACCAGTTTCATCTATAACTCTTCTGGGCTTAAAAGCTGGAATTTTTAAGATTTTTTCTTCCTTTTTAACAAGCATAGAGCCTTTTTCGCCTAAAGTCATGATAAAAATGCCATTACTATCATACATATTAAAATGTCTCATTACTTTATAGAAATCGTTATACTCATTTGCAATTAGTTTCATTTCCTCCTCAGAACCTTTAAGTATCAGATTATCCCCTACTAAGTTAATTATTCGTGTTATATTCGAAATTACCTCATCATCAAAAATGTAGGAAACCTTCCCTGCCTCATCGATTTTTCGAATAAATCCTTGTAAATCGATTCCAATAGATATATTAGGGAAATAATCTAATATTTGTGAAACATACTCATAAGAAATTTCATTACATAATGGGACTAATACAATAACATCAGGTTTGCTAATTAGGTATTCTTTAGGTATATCTTTAAACCCAAGATTGGGACTCTTTGATTTAAGAGTTAAAGTCCTGGCGTGATCAAAATAATCTAACACAAAATTAGTATTCTTCACTTGAGAATACTTAATCCCTCTTAAATCGATATTTTTATCTTTAATTTTATTTAATAAAGAGTCATTAAAATTTAATTTACCAACATGTGAAATTATGCTGATTCTTGCATCTTCAGTATAAGTCCTCAATGCTAAGGAACAGAATGATACACTTCCTCCCAAGCTAGGTTTATTCCTGCGTTTAAATCTTATGATATTATCAATGGCAAAATGACCAGCAAAAATAATAGAAACGTGGTTTTTATTTTGATTATTCATTTATGATGATTTTAATTCTTCAATTATTTTATTTTTTTCCTCGATTGTTATTTTTAATTTGTTTATGTTTTTCTGTAAATCTTCAATCAAGCCTGACATTGGTCCACTAGGAACTACAGCCTTAGGTGGTTGTGTTGTTTTTAATTCTGTTAACAAATGTTCTTTTTCTTGCAATTGTTCTTGAAGTTGTTTTATCGTTTTTTCAAAATTTTCAATTGGAATAGTTGGTGGAGCCTCTTCTGATTTCTGTTTGAGTGACTCTTGTAATTTAGAAATTTCAATTTTGAGCTCTTCATTTTCACTTTTAAGTTCTTTAATGTCATCTGGTTCTAATTTAAAACCTCCACTTTCAATAGCTTGTTGGAGTTCAGACTTTTCTTTAATTAATTTCTCTATTACTCTTTTATACTTATTCAAATCCAGTTGGAGGTCTTGGCATAAAATTTCTAATGTTTTTGATGAGGTTTGAGCCGGTTTTGGCTTTATCACAGACGGTTTAGGGGTTTCAACAGGAATGACATAATTTACTGGCTGTCTTATCTCCTTTTCAACCAGCATATTATTCAAAATTTCATTTTCTTCTGTTAAATCCATGATTTTTTGTTCTAATTCATCAATTTGAGATTTCTTCTTAGATAACTCAGATTGCAAATCTTCAATTAAAGTTTTGGTTACATCGGAATCCACGTCAAAAGTAGAGCTAGACATTGATTCTATTTTTTCTGAGGCTTCAGTTAATTTTAATGTTAAATTAGCAATTTCATAGTCTTTAGCCGTTATCTCTTCAGCTTTCTCTGTCAAACTTTTTGTCAAGTTGTTTACTTGAACATTCAGTTCAAGGTTTTCTTGTTGGATATCACTAACTTTTCTACCTCCAATCATTCCTGCTTGATTTATCTGCTCTTTTAATCTCTCATTTTCTTCAATGGTTTGTTTAACTACTTCTTCTGTTCTACTGAGTAGATCTATGTTTTCCTTAATTTTATTCCGTAATTGTTCATTTTCTTGTTCTACTTCCTTAATTCTTTCTATTGTCCCACCAATGGCACTCGGTTTTTCTTTAATTTCGGTTTCCATCTTCTTACGCCATAGACTTACAAAATCTTCAACCTTTTCATTATCCTCTGGCATTTTTTTACAATTCTTTTTTTATAATTATTATATATTTAATTTGATTCATTTCATTAACACTCCTGAAAAATATCCAACACAATATCCACTAATACTTCCAGTTTTTTCTGAACTTGTATAATATTTTAATAATTTCCCTTTATTTGCATTTAAATTTTTACAAATCATCATTAAAGAAGTTATAGTCTGCGGGCCGCATACAGTTGTTTTTGAAGCAGCTTCAAGTGTTTTTTCAGGATTTAGTTCAACAAAGGCATCAATTACTTGTTGATCTCTGTCCTTGAATTTCTCTAATTGCTTGGAATCATACACCTCTTTATGAGTCATATCAGATGAGGCTACTATAACTACATCTTTCTCATATGATTCAATTGCTTTTGCAATATCACTTGATAATCTACTTATAACATTAAAATCTTTAGTAGAAATCTTTAATGGTATAAATTTAACGTTTTTTTCTTGAGCACTATATTTAATAAATGGTAATTGTACTTCGATATTGTGTTCTCTTCCAAAAGGAAAACCCATAAATGCAGACTCATCTTTTATAATTATATCACTATGAGTTAATATGTTTTTTGATAATTCTTCATCAATGCTTATGTTCCCAAGAGGAGTTTCCCATTCTCCCTCATCCATTAAAGCAACTTTTCTATAACCTATATGATCAGTGCCCAAAACGATGACGGTATCAGGGATTTTTTCTTTAAATAAATTTAAAAAAGTAAATGCAGCACAACATCCAGAATAAACATATCCTGCATGAGGAGATACTCCACCGATAATATATCTTTGTTCTTGGTTTAAAGTTTTTGGTTCTTCTCCTGGACCGAACTCATCATTAGTAAAAGATTCTTTTAATATGTTAATTAAATCTGGTTTATAGCGTGGATAAAAACTACCCGCTACAGCAGCTCTTCGAATAACCATCTTTTTAACACGAGTATTTTTTAGTTATACTATTAAAATTATTAATATTGAAAATTATATAATTTCATCTAATCATTGTAAATTTGAAAGATTTATTAAATCATTTTTAATAACTTTTTAATGATGAATGAAGTGAAGGATGAACAAGTCTCCCTTGATGATATCGAAGTACCAGATAAAATTCCTACAAAATTCATAAATAATCGAGTTATTGTTTTCAATCCATTGTACGCTTCTTATTTATATGTAAAAGGCGTGAATGGGCAACGTTTTTTTGGCTCTCCATTAGGAATTAGTAAGCCACGATTGGAATATTTCTCAAAACCATCAGAATTATCCTTAATTGAAGCCTGTTATTTATTAGAAAGAGACAAAATAACAATATATGACGTGAAAGAAAAGAAATACTTAAACACCGAAGAATTTTATGAAATTGCTAAAAAAATACATCATAAATTTGAAGAAAAATATGTCATTTATAAAGATTTAAGGGAGAAGAAATACGTTCCAAGACCTGGTTTGAAATTCGGTGCCGATTTTGTAATATATCGCCTTGGTCCGGGTCTCGAACATTCTCTTTTCATGGTACACGTCCTCCCTCACGATTCTGAAATAACAGCGATAGATATGGTACGAGCAGGTAGATTAGCAACTTCGGTGAGGAAAAAGTTTGTTATTGCAAACCCATTAACTAATACATATTATTTCTTCGAATGGTTTAAACCGTAAAAAAGTAAAGGATAAAAGTTATAATTTTCTTTATTATAAACTTAAATATCTTAATTTTCGAACAATTTTATTCTTTAGTTTTTCAATTAGGTGAAATTTTTCATTTGGCACGTTGTTTCTAATTCTTAAAATCTCGTCGATAATTTCGGGGTCTAATAGATCCTCAATTAATGTGCCTCGTTCTATAAGATTTTGACTTTCACTATAAATCAATAAAATGATCTTAATTAATCCTAATAATTTTTTAATATCGGTATAATTATCAATCTCATCGAAAGCACTCTGAATTAGAAAACCATTTTTAATTAATTTCGCTATAAATAATATTAACTGTTGATCTTCTGGTAAATTTTTTTCCCCAAGTAATTGAGTAATGTATTTCAAGTCTTGTTCTTTAGACAAAATTTCATTTACTTGTTTTCGACATGCGGACCAATCAATATCAATCTCAGGCCAATCGATATCTCTCTCAAACCACCAATTTTCAATATATGCAGGATAATTAGAATATGAATTAAGCCAGTTAATAGCAGGATAATGTTTCAAATAAGCCAAGCTTGGATCTAATGCCCAAAAAACTTGGACAAGGCGTTTTATTGTTGCTGTAACGGGTTCACTAAAATCTCCCGCAGGAGGGGATATTGTCCCAATAATAGATAAAGATCCTCTTCTTTCATTTCCTAAATGGTCGTTTCCTAGTGTTTTCACGACACCTGCTCTTTCATAAAAACTTGAAAGTTTTGACGATAAATAAGCGGGATATCCTTCTTCTGCAGGCATTTCTTCTAATAATCCAGAAATTTCTCTTAATGATTCTGCCCACCGTGAAGTGCTATCAGCTAGCACCGCAACATCGTAGCCCATATCTCGATAATATTCTGCTATTGTAACTCCAGAAAATAGACTCGCTTCACGTGCAGAAACAGGCATATTAGAAGTATTAGCTATTAAAATAATATGTTCTAACAAAGGACGTCCTGTTTGAGGGTTATCCAATTCAGAAAATTGTTTCAAGACATTTGCAATCTCATTTCCTGGCTCTCCACATCCGACATATACGCAAACATCCACATCACACCATTTAGCTAAAGATTGTTGAATGACCGTTTTGCCTGTCCCAAAACCTCCCGGAATGGCTGTAGTGCCTCCTTTCGCTATTGGAAATAATAAGTCTATAGCACGCATCCCTGTAATTAATGGCTCATCTGGATTTTCCTTCTTTTTATAAGGACGATTTACTGTTATTGGCCATTTTTGGTACATAGGAAAAGATTTTTCCATACCATTTATTTTTAATCTATATATCTCATCAATTATTGCATAATCCCCTTCATTAACAATATAAGATAATTTCCCGGTAATATTTGGGGGTATCATTATTTTATGCTCTAGAAATTTAGTTTCTTGTACAGTTCCTAATATATCTCCACCAAAAACTGTATCACCAATCTTTCGTAAAGGAACAAAGTGCCATTTTTTCGATCTTGATAAAGGTGGAAATTTTGTACCTCTATCTAATCTTCCAGAATTAATACTCTTAAAAACTATTTCCAAAGGTCTTTGTATTCCATCAAACACATTTGATAATAAACCTGGAGCTAATTCCATTGAAAGAGGTTCATTTAAGCTAATTACTGGTTCATTTAATTTTACATTTATGGTGTTTTCAAAACACTGAGCAATAACGTGATCAGAATAAATCTGAATTACTTCTCCTAAAATATCATGATCAACTATTTTTACTAAGTCATAAAGTCGAACATGATTCTCTAATCCTTTGATTTTTATTAAGGATCCATTTATTGCTGAAGTAACGCCATTGTCGGATTTTTTAATAGATTTCCTCATTTGATTTTTATATCCCTTAAAGTCTATATATTAATTGAATGATTACAGAACGGACACTTTTTAACGAAATTTGGTACAATATTTCCACAATTTTCACATTTATTAATTATTGGTTTACGATAATTGAAATTAAGATTAATAGGTTTGAATATTTTTGATTGTACTGTTCTCTGCTCGCTTAATGAGGATGTTTTTTTTCTATCTGGAAACATTCTAGAATAAAGAGATTTCTTGTTTCGCTTGAGGAATGGAGCAATAGATGCTAAAAGTATGAATATAAATAACAATGAAACAATAAAGGGATTAACACCGATGTTAATAAGAAGAAATAAGAAAAATAAAAGAATGATTAAATAAACGACAAATATCGTTAATTTAAAAATGTAATCTTTACGAGAATCCTTTTCTTCTTTATTTTTAATCGCCATGAATAGAAGATGCGCTAAGTAATTAATGGTTTAACTTTCAAATTATTCAAATTTTTTTGAAATATAACTTATTGCTTTATCAATTTCTTCCTTTACTAATTTAGTATCAATTTCCTTTTCAATTTCTTCAGATATAATATCTTTTTCAACTTTTCCTCTAAATCTCATAATTGAATAATCATTATCTAAGTAGTATGGAAAATATTCAATTCCAGAGCCTTGATAAAACTTGAAAAAGAATTCATAGAAATTTAATCTTAATGCATTTATGAAAACAAGAATTCCTTCAATTAAAATAACAATTATATTTCCGAACACTAAACCAACAATATTTAATATATCACCGCCAAAACCCCCTCCCTCAATCAGCTCACTCATTGCATTTATTGAATATAATAAGGCAATATGAGCTAATGCTAAAGCTAATAATCTAATATATGAAGCTACATTACTCACAACAGATAAAACCGTATCAAAGGCTTCAATTGATCCTTCACCTAATAATCCTCCAAGAGATTCTTCTTTTAAATAAGAAATTCTAAATATTTTTCCAAGCGGTTTTAATATTAATAATAAAAGTCCAGGGAGTAAAACTAACAAAATAGGGTATGGAAAAGCTAACCAAGTATAAATATCGAATCCATAGGTAAAAATTAAAATTGTTCCTCCAGTTAATAATAAAATCTTAATTAATGAATCACTAAACGCTAAATATTTTCTGTGTTGCTTCCAGTAATTTAAAAATTGAATGAACCATCCTAAGTTAATGTGAAAAACTCCGATTATTACCGCAAAATAAAACACAGAGAGGACATTACCCAATGGATTGAATAATTTGACATTTAAAATCGGAATTATGATTGGATTTTCTTCAAAATCCCAAAGTAATTTTCCAAATAAAGATATCTTATGGGCTCCAAAAAATTCTCCATATAAAAATCCCACAAAGAACGCTGCCCAACCGCAAAAAAAGATAATCCAAGAGAGGCTAATTACGTTTTTCCCACGCTTTCTTAATAGTAATGCTCCCAATAAACCGGCAATTATAAGGACTAATCCGTGCCCTATATCTCCAAACATTAATCCGAATAATAGTGGAAAAGTAAAGGCAATAACTGGAGTGGGATCAATTTCAGAATAAGTCGGAGTGCCGTACATTCTTGTTAATGTTTCAAATGGTTTTACTAATGAGAAATTTTTCATTATGGTTGGAGTTATTTCTCTTAAATCAGCTTTTTCTTCTAAATCTTCTTTTAATTCACCCTCTTCAACATAATATTCACTTATTTTAGACTGTTGTTTTAATTTCGTTATTTTGCCTTTTTTTGAAATTTGAGTTTCATATATTGGACGTTTCTTAGAAATATCAATTGAATTAATAATTATGTTATCCTTAAAGTTTTCAAATAAAATTTGTTGCGTTTCTTCTTTTTTATTTAATGGAACAAAAAACCTAAGGATTAAACGATTCGATGTTAATTTTTCAAATTGTTGTTCCGCCCAACTATATTCCTCAATATTTTGTACAATTTCATTTATTCCCGCGAACTTTATTAGATTATCTTTAGCAATTCTAACTTGTTCTTTTCTATATCTTGATACTAAACTTTCAATAAAACCAATCTCTTTATTAATTCTTGCAAAGTTAATTCCTTTACTTGTTATATACTTTGTTAAAATTGGAACTTCCTCAGAGTGTATTAACCGAATTCGACCATTGAATTCTTCTTCCTTATCTTTTGGATAAACTATGTAAAAACCTATTCTATCATCTGATATTTTAAATGTCTCGTAGAAGTTAGGGAATTCTGTGAATTCAAAAAGATTTTTTAAATTGTTTAAGTTTTTAGAGAACGTTGTAAAAACTTTAAAATTAAATTGTTTTAAACTATCGACTTTTTCTTTTGTCAAATTTAATTTTTCTAAAAATCTGTAACTATTTTTTATTGAATTTAGATTTTCTAATTCAATTACTCCTTTAGCAATATAAGTATTTAATTCTATAGCTCTATTTGTATAAAAATCTATTTCTTCAAAAAGATGGCTCAATAATTCAACTAAATCTTTTGCTATAAATTCTATTCTTTCATTTTTTTTGACTTTTAGGTTTGAAATATCAAAATCCGTAATATCGAGTCTTTTAAATAAATCATTTAAGTTTTTCCTCAATTTCTTGATTTTTTCCCTTGTTGGATCTTTTTCTTCCAATTTTTCTTTAATTTTCGGCTTATCCTTTGATTTTATATGAACAGCATTCAAATTAGAGAGTTCGATAAGTATTTGGTCTTTAAATCTTTCGTTTATTTCCACTTTTATTAAACAAAATTCATCTTTTTTTCCCATTTCTAACACGCTCAAATGATTTTTTGTTGTTTAATGATTAAATCTTTAGTTTTTTTCAACCTTACATAATTTTCTCTTTCGATTTCTTCTAAAATTTCCTTAATTTGTTTTATATTCATTTTTAAATTAGGGATTATCACATTTTTGAGACCATTAATTCTGCGATTTACCTTTTTAAAATTAATAGCATATTTTAATATTAAATCTTCTATTTCGGAAAACTGAATGGTTTCTTTAAAAAAGGTTTTTAAAACATTAATTAAATCATCTAGATAATGACTAGTGTTTTCGAATGTATAAGCTGGGAGTTTTTCTTCTTGAATCAATTCATATTGAATCTGGGGAATTGTTATTCCTGCCTTTTTTAGATAAGAGACTTCTGTTTTTGGCTTATATTGAATTCTACTTAACTTGCTAATCAAAGAGAGCTCATTCTTACCCATTTCCTTGTAAGTTAGATTTAGAATGTTCAATGATTCTTTGAATGAGGAAAGAAACTCTCTTCTCCGAATAACATATTCTTCCCATAATTTTTTTATTTGAAAGATTAACTGCTCTCTTCTAAATTCCAAAAAGCTTTCTCCTCTAATAGCAAAAGCCAATCTTTTTTTTAATGCAAGTAAATTCGATTTTGTTGGTTTTATTTCTCTAAAACTTATGAATCACACCTTTGGTTGAAAGTATTTATCAATATACTTTTGATGAATTCTAATTAATTGATTTTTATTTAGACTGGAGAGTACATCCCAACCGAGTGTAATGGTTTCTACAAAATCTCTATTTTCATCAAATTTTTGATTCAAAAATTTCTTTTCAAAATCAATTCCAAATTTCATTAGATTTTTTTGATCATAATTTAATCCATCCTCTCCTACAATGGATATAAGGTCTTTGACCTCAAGATAATTTGAATACGATGCTAGCAATTGGGAGCTGATATCAGCATGATCTTCTCTTGTCTTTTTTTTACCAATGGCATCCTTCATTAATCGAGATATTGAAGCTAGTGCTTCAAAGGGAGGATAAATGCCTCTTTTATGCAGATTTCGACTGAGAACTAATTGTCCTTCAGTTATATAACCAGTTGTATCAGGGATTGGATGAGAAATATCATCGTTAGGCATGGTCAATATGGGAATTTGTGTTATTGAACCTTTCTTCCCTTTAATTTTTCCTGTCCTTTCGTAGATAGAAGCGAAATCTGAATAAATATACCCAGGATAGCCTTTTCTACTTGGTATTTCTTCCTTTGCAGAACTGAGTTCTCTTAAAGCCTCCGCATAATTCGTCATATCGATTAAGATAACGAGAACATGCATATCTTTTTCAAAAGCAAAAAATTCTGCTGTTGTTAATGCTATTCTGGGAATGATTAATCGCTCTATTATAGGATCATCAGCAAAATTAATGAATGATATGATTTTTTGAAGCGTGCCACTTTCTTGAAAGCGGTTTAAGAAGTAAATAGCCTCATCTTGAATAATTCCTATTCCACAGAAGATAATAACAAAAGGTTCTTCTGACGTGACCCTTGCTTGTGTCGCTATTTGAGCCGCCAATTTGTTATGGGGTAACCCTTGTCCACTAAATATGGGAAGTTTTTGGCCTCTAATCAGCGTAAATAGGCCATCTATAACCGAAATGCCTGTTTGAATAACATCAACAGGATATTCTCTAGCAAATGGGTTAATAGGTATTCCATTTATATCCCTTTCAACATCCGTTAAAATGTCGGAACCAATGATATTCTTAGCTTTAATATCAATTGGTTTACCCAATGAATTAAAAGTTTGTCCAAACATATCCTTTGATATCTTAACCTTAAAAATATCCTCAGTAAAGATAATTTCAGCATTTTCTGAGGACATTCCAGTAGTATCTTCAAAAACCTCTATAACAATTAGGTCTTCACTCAACTTTACAACTTGTCCAGTACGTGTCTTATTATCCTCTGTTATGATTTTCACAATCTCTCCGTATTGGGCATCGTGCTCATTTTTAAGGAATAACAACGGTCCAATTATTTGATCTATCTTCTTATAGATAACACTCATACTTTTCTAAAAACTCCTCTAGTTAACTTTAATGATTCTATCTCATTGAGTAATTTATTTTTTAATTCCTCGATTTTATCAAAATCATCATTAGGAATAGAGCGGTTAATTCTTAAAATGTTAATTATTGCCTTGAGAGTTTTAATTTCTTCAATAAGAAACCCCTGTTTTAGCAATTCTTTACCCTCTTTATACAATAAAAGAATAATTTTAATCATTCCTAAGAGTTTTCTAATACCTGTATAATTATCTACGTCGTCAAATGCATTTTGGATTAAAAATCCATCTTTAATTAGTTTTGCAATAAAAAGAATTAACTGTTGATTTTCGGGCAGATTTTCCTCTCCGATTAATTGCACAATATATTTCAATTCATTGTCTTGAGAAAGTACATCATTCACTTGCCTTCTACAATCCTCCCAATCAATATCTATTTCAGGCCAGTTAATATCTCTTTTATACCACCATTCTGAAATATAATCGGGGTAATTTGAGTACGAATTAAGCCAGTTAATAGCAGGATAATGTTTTGAATATGCCAGAGCGGCGTCTAAAGACCAAATTCCCTGAACAAAATTCTTTGTTGTCGCTGTAACAGGTTCGCTAAAGTCCCCAGCTGGAGGTGAGATTGAGCCAATTATTGTCATAGAGCCTATTCTTTCTGTTCCAGATTCATCATCTCCAAACAACTTAACTATACCAGCTCGTTCATAAAATCTAGAAAGTTTAGAGGGCAAATATGCGGGGTAACCTTCTTCAGCAGGCATTTCTTCCAACAAACCAGAGATCTCTCTCAAAGATTCTGCCCATCTTGAGGTACTATCTGCAAGAACAGCAACATCATATCCCATATCTCGATAATATTCAGCAATAGTTACACCTGAGAAAATACTGGCTTCTCGAGCTGAAACTGGCATGTTTGAAGTGTTTGCTATTAAAATTATTCGATCTAATAAAGGTTGACTACTCTTAGGATCTAAAAGTTCAGAAAATTGTTTTAAAACATCTGCTATCTCGTTGCCTCTTTCACCGCATCCCACGAAAACTACGACATCAGCATCACACCATTTTGCTAAAGATTGTTGTATAACAGTTTTACCCGTCCCAAATCCTCCAGGTACTCCTATTGTTCCTCCTTTTGTTATGGGAAACAACAAATCTATAACGCGTAATCCTGTAATTAGCGGTTCATTTGGCATTTTCCTTTCTTTAAAAGGTCGAGATATTGTAATTGGCCATTTTTGCAGCATGGAAAAACTCTTTTCTTTGTTGTCTATTTTTAATTTATATATCTCATCAACGATAGTATATTCCCCCTCACCAACAATAAAAGTTAAATTTCCTGAAATGTTCGGAGGAATCATAACCTTATGTTCTATTATCGGAGTTTCTTGTATTGTACCAATCACATCTCCGGCATTCACTTCAGTATTAATTTCTTTTTTAGGAATGAAATGCCATTTCTTTGAACGTGATAAAGAGGGGATTTCCAATCCTCTGGTTAAACCTCCATCTTTAAAGCCTTCGAAAGCTTTTCGTAGAGGTCTTTGTATTCCATCAAAAATAGTTCCTAGCAATCCTGGGGCTAATTCCATTGAAAGAGGTTCATTTAAATTAAAAACCTTTTCCTTTATTCTTAAATTTGTAGTGTTTTCAAAGCACTGTGCTACAACATGATCAGAATAAATGTGAATAACCTCTCCCAATATATTATGTTTACTAACTTTAATTAAATCATGTAGCCTTATTTGACTCTCCAATCCTTTTACTTTAATTAAAGAGCCAACTATAGCAGATATATATCCATATTGAGAATTATTTTCAGATTTGGATTCGATCATTTTGTCTGAGATATACCGTAATTCTTTCCTTTTGATTTTCTATAAATTCCTCAAATTTTTTTTCAATATTCTTTATTTCCGAGTCATTAACAATCTTCGAAATCTCCATTTGGATAAACGAGGATTTTTTATTAATTAAGTTGTCAATCGTATAATCGTAAGATATTATCCCGCCAACTAATGAGATTTTAAAACCACCAATAAAATCTCTCCGATCTTTGTTTATTTCTACAGGATTCTTAAATAAATCCAAAATTTTATCAACATTCTTAATGAAGTAATTGTAATCTTTGTCATTGAAAATTAATTCTATTTCTTGAGCCTTACCAATAGTTTTTTTAACATTTTCTATTAAATTTAAGAGATAGTTAATATATACTGAATAATTATTTTCTATTTTTTTTCTTATAAGGTTAAATAAGCTTGTTTTTAATTCTTTAATCATATTATTTTTTAAATTCAAAAATTTTTCTTTACTATTCAAGAGCGTTGATGATAATGATTGATTTAGAAAATGGTCATAACTATCTATAAATTGTTGTTTTTGTTTCATTGACCTATCATCACTCCTCTCTAAAAATCTTTTTTTTATTTCTGCTTTTTGAAACAATGTTTTTTGAGTTAATTCCTTTATTTCATTTTTGGCTTTCTCAATTAAATAAAGTCCTAAATTACCAAACTGTTTTTTTAACTCTTTTTCTTCAGAAATCTTAATTCAGCTCCTCATTATGATACAATATCGCTTATTGCATCAAATATTTTATTTAAAATGATATCCTCTTTCTCAATATTTGGTTGGAATACATCAGGTAGAATAAATACAAATGGACTTCTATTATTTAACTTGAAATCTAATAGAAAATCAATTATTTCATTGGATAATTTTAGGGCTATTATTATCATCCCCATATTTTGTTGATTTATCAAATTATTAAATATTTCCAAGAATTCTTCCCTATTTTCAATTACCGTACCTTTAAATCCCAAGAGCCCTAGCATGAGTACAATATCTTCTTCTCCTATAATATGAACTTCTTGATCCAACATTAGAAATCAAGTCCTACCTCTTCTATTATTAATTCATGCAACTTCCCAATATTTTTTTGAAAATGCATTTCAATCTTTTTAATAGCATTATCTAATTTTTTTTCAAAAGTTTTGATTTCACCATCAACTTCTATAGAAAGGTTTCCTAAGGTTGTGTTCACAAATTCATTTTTATTCTTAATAAATTGCTCAAATTTCTTATCTTGATCATTTCTGAAATCTTCAATATCTTTTAAATTTAAATTTTTAGCATTATTTATTAGATCTTCATAAACCTTTTCAATATCTTTTAAATTTTCAAATATATCCATTATTTCAACACTTTATATTTTGCATGTAGAATTTTTATTAATTTTGGTAAAATATAAATTCTTATTTCTTTATCTTTTTTAATCAATAGTTCCATGATCTTGAAAACTGTATGATATTCAATATCATCAATTTTCATTTCAAATGTTTTGAAAAAGTAATTTAAATATAGTTTTTCAATTTCCCAAATTAAATGCTTTCTTTTAAGTGGAGAGCGTAGTAAAGTAAGTTTTATTTCTTTTCTTGTAATTAAATATTGAGTAAGATATGCGATAAATTCGTCAACACTAGTTAGATTTACTAGATCATTTAGAACTTCTTGATTTAAGAACATATAAACGTTAACAAGGAATTGGGATAATAAATTTCTGTCAATATTGTTTTTAATACCTCTATATATCATGTTTAAGTTATATATCTCGGATATGTACTTCACGTAGAAAGATATCATTACTTTTTCTTTTGGGTTTAAAAATTTTATTTCATTCTGCAAATTTTCATAATAGAATCGATCCAAGAAAGCTTCCAACACAAATATTTCGTTAGTGTTCCTAAAGTAAAGAATTCCTTCTCTTATAGCTTTATTATATTTAGAATATTTTGTATATAATTGAATTTCGTCTAAAGATGTAATTTCTAGAAGGTCTATTATAAAATCGGTGTTGTTTAAGTATTTTTCAACGAGTTTATTAATTAGTACCGATTTTTCGTTTGTAGTCATCCCAAGAATTGTACCTAAAATAATGCGTTTTATATTCATTATTTCATATTTCATTAGATAATTTCTTAGAAATAGACGCATACTTCTTGGAGAATTCATTATTATTCTTCCAATTAATTTAATATAAGTATGAAATAATGCTTTCTCGATTTCTTCTATTGTATTAGAATCAAATTTCAACCCTGGATAATAAATTCTAATATATTCAATAAATTGTTCGATATTTGTGATACTTTTTAATTTTCCTAGTGCTATTTCATCCATTATTAATTGTTTTAAAAATCCAATCTTGATAAGAGTAAACGCGTAGCTTGGAACAATAACAGGAACAATAATCACCAAAAACAAAATTTTTTATAGAATTTAAATAAAAAAATTATTCTTAAGCTGGTGGCGTAGGTATTTTTGTCCAAAGTAAAATGCCTACAATTAAACCATATACTGCTAATGCTTCACATAAGGCAACAACAAGAAATGCCTTGAAGAAAGCTTCTTCTCTCTCTGAAAGTGCTGAGATCGCAGCAGTACCTACTGTTTTCATTGCCCAAGCACTTCCGAGTACCGAAAAACTTACAGATATTGCTACAGAAATTGCTAAAACCATGGTTGTTCCTGAATCATAATAATCAAATGCTGTCTCTTGAGCAGTAACAAATGAAACAATTCCGTTTGAAGTAAAAATCACTAAGAGTACCAATACCACTTGAAATGAAGCTAGCAATAAATAAAATTTTTGTTTGCCATTCATATATCTTACATCTTAATATTTATTTATAATAATTATTTATGGAAGAAGAATTAAATTATGCGTATAAATGTTCTCATTAAAAAGGAAAAGAAAAAGCGTTTTATTTCTCGCTAAAAATAAGAAGAAATTTAAGTCTAGCAATAAAATTAATTTTACTGATAAAGTAGAATTCTAATAAAATCTGCAATATCATGAATTCTATCGCAAAGTTGCTCGAGTAATACTATGCTGTCTCTTAATCGTAAAAGTACCCTTATATCTAAATCCTTGTTAGAATATAAATATTCAAGAAATTGCCTATATATTGTATCAACTTCATTTTCAATTTCGTGAATGGTTGTAGTGTAGTTAAACACGATATCTGGCTTATCTCTTAACCCCTTAATAGCCGATTTTAAGACATCTGCCATTTTGATTATTTTATTAATCAATTTGTCATAGCGTTTTTTTATTTCACCGTCTTTTTTGCCATCTAGCTTTATTTTGGGAAGCATATCAACAAATTCAAGCGGATAATTTATTACATTATCCATTCTTAAAATTAATGCTATATAATCACCTAAACCTTGAGCTCCTGCTTCTGCATACTTCTGTATTAATTGAATTTTGATTCCATCTGCATCTTCTTCAGAAAGTTGTATCTTGCTTTTCTTCTTTTCCAAACTCTCCTTATTGGATTCGTAATCTTTCGCCCACGTAGAATAATAAGTTGCCATATCACTTATTACAGAATACATGATTCTAGAATGCTCAATAAGCATTGATATGATTTCTTCTTTGATTTTATTCATGAAAATCTCATTTAAATATTTAATTAACTCTTATAATAATAAATGATTAGATCAATAAAAATATAGTATTTAGAGAAATTTAATATATTTTTAATTTAATTTATTCTTCAATTAATTAAAATCAAAAAAAATGGATAAGTCTTTTAAAATTTCATATGTATGTGAGATTTAGATAGCTTTATTTTCAGAATCCATAAAAAGGTGTAAATGTAAATCAATGGGAATAAAAAAATCCATCAAACAATGGAAAGAATATGCAAAGATGTCTGATTTGGGAGAAATTTCACGCCGTAAATTCTTTAACAATGCATTTGACGGTGCTCTTACGTGCGCTGGAATAGTAAGTGGAATATTTATTATTTTTCTCGGGGGTTCATCTGAGTTCATCCCAAAAAATGTTCTTATTACTGGTTTTGCAACAGCACTTGCTATTGGAATAAGTGGTCTATGGGGTGCTTTTCTTTCTGAAGAAGCAGAGCGCAAGAAAAAGGTTTCTGATCTAAAAAAGGGAATGGCAATAATTGAAGATAATAAAAGCGATAAAGGAGTAATTGGAGCTAAAGAAATCAAAAATAAAGAGAAAAATAAAAAAACGATAATCGAACAAGCAGAAAGTTTTGCCACTATTATTGCTTCATTAGTAGATGGAGGTGCTCCTGTACTTGGGAGTTCCCTTCCATTAATCCCTTTTTTCTTCGGATCAGCGCTATCATATATTCATTTTATCTTTTCTTACATTATACTTGTTGCCTTACTCGTTTATTTAGGGAACTTTTTAGGGAAAATTTCTGGTGGTGGACGTGTTAAATATGCTTTACATTTAGTAACTGCAGGTGGTGTCACCCTCCTTGTCTCTATACTCCTTGGTATTTAGCGTTTTGAGGGATAAAAATTGTTGATAAAATTCAAGGAAGTGAGAAAATAGAGATAATAAAATTGATTTGAGAAATAGAAAGCATTTCTTTTATTCTCAATTAATAATATAAAACATGTAAAACTCATGTTAGAGAAAATAAAAACATACGCAAGGATTACGAATTTATGGGCAATTGCCCGACGTTATTTTGTAAATAATTTTTATGATGGAATGTTAACAGTTTTAGGAATATTATTAGGTTTTTTTGTAGTAATTCTTAAGGGAGGGCAAACTTCAGTTGATAGTCATCTTGTCATTTTAACTGGAGTAGGATCCTCCATTTCCATGTTTTTTTCAGGCTTAACCGGATCATATCTTTCAGAAAAAGCTGAACAAAAAAAATTAAAAAACGAATTAAATAAAGCAATGGTTATAAATGATGGTGAGGAGCAGGCAACCGGGGGAGATATAGATGTAAAGGAGATTGAAAAAGCAATGTTGATTAAAATAAATCATAACGTAAATCTAAAAGCAAAAAGCAAATCAAGAAAAGCGGAAAAAAAACCTCGAACACTTCAAGAAAAAGCTGAAAGCTTTGCAAGTATAATTGTTTCATTTATAAATGGCGGTTCTCCATTTGTAGGAGGAATAATACCATTAATTCCCTTTTTATGTGTATCTTCGGCTGGTTTTCCAATTTTTATTTTGTCATTTTTAATAATTCTTGTCTGCATATTTTTACTTGGAATCTTTTTAGGAGTAGTTTCAAAAGAATCTGTTTTGAAAAATATGCTTCAGATGGCTTTTGCGTTTTTAGTGACCCTTACTATATCCATTATCGTATTAAGTTAAAATATTATCTTGAATTTTATCATAAATTTTAATTTTTGATTTTCATTTTCATATACAACAACATAAAGAAAATGATTAACTTTGAAGACATTTGTTGGAATCGATATAGGGTCATTAGCAACTAAGATAGTCTTAATTAACGATGGAAATCTAATAGATTATAGATCCTTTATCCGATTTTATTCAAGATTGTTATACCAAATCAATGCAACAATAAAAAATAAATAAGAACTAATATATATAATCCTACAGTTTTTCTATTCATTTAGATCGATCCTCCAATAAGAATAAAAGTATTAATGTGTATTAAATTCCTTAGAGTTCTAAGATTTAAATATTCAAATTGTATCTGTTATCCATTAGTTCAGCTATCTTCTAAATAATAAATAGGTGGTAATTATCGCATTTAACATCGTGAATACTGGAAATATCAAAATATATTAACAGGAGATATGTCAGAAATTATCTTAATGGTAAATTTGTATCCTAATTTATAATTTGTAAAATGTCAAAATAAGAGCCGGTCCCTTTCATGTCCTCTGATCTTTCAATTTTTTTCTGAATTTTTTCGAGTATTTTTAAGCTGTTATAATCCCGAGAGCCAAAATACCCAAAATATTTAGGAGATGCCCCCATGATAGTGGTAAATTTCCGTAAATGAGCATCTTTATCATGAGATACCGCAGTATAATAGGTAATGTCAAATAACAATGCAACTAATTCTAATAAATCGCGTTCTGTTCTAAAGGATTTTCTAACAAATTCTTTCATGCGTTTTCGAATGCTGGTGATTAATTTGGGTCCAAATCCCTTTTGTCGTATTTTATGGCACTCTTGGCAGAGTTTTATTATAGAATCTCTAAAAAATTCTGATTCACTAACTATAATAAACCCAAAATCAGAATAAAACACTTTTTGTTGTCTCAAATCGAAATTAAGAGGCTCAATCACCATCATAAAGGACTTTCCAAGATTTTCCATTTACATCATCTCAAATAATTCGTTTATTAAGAAATTATAATGAAACTATTTAAAGGAAAGTTGAGTCATCAAATTTTTATTGTCGACTGAATTAAATATCACTAAATTTTAAGTAATCACAAATTTCCGGGTAGATACAAAACTCAGTTGCTAACAAAATTGTAAAAAAAATCAAAACTCTTAAATATTTAATTGTTATTTAATAAGTTTGCTATCTATTTGTCAAAAAAAATAAAATTAAGGTGATAAGTATGGTATATGTCGTAACCGAATTAATGAGCCCCCATGGTAAAAATGCCGAAGTTGCAAAGAAATGGTTTGAATCTCTTAAAAAATTTCCTCCAGATCCATCTATAGGCAAAACTCTTAATGTTTTGATAAGAGCAACTGATGAAGGTATACATGTTTTAGGTATTGGTCAACCGGCAGAAGGAAAACTTGAAGAGTTCATTAAAAGAACCTATGAAGGTAATGAAATGTACACGACCATTGAGGGTGTAAAATATGAAATAAAGACTTATCTGGATTATAAAGAGGCATATAAAGTATTAGGGATGGAACCCCCTAAAGAGATTTAATTTATGAACTAATTACAAAATCATATAATCTTTTTTTTTCTTAAAAATTTTTAATTTAAACTTGCTCTGTCATCACAGGATTTTGTACCCGCCCAAATTTCAAAAAAACCTATCTAACATTTTTTATCAAAAACTCTTCAATTTTCTTTATTAAATCATCCTTACATTCTCTATACGATTTTAAATTAATATTAATTATATTCTTGAAAAATTGGTTTATCAATGATTATTAAGCATTGATATTTTTTTAAACTTTAAAGATTAATATAAATGGAAAATAAAGAAAATTCTTAAAAAAATTATGAACGAAGGTAATAATCGGCAAAAAACCAATAATGAGAATGTTTTTAAGGGAATCTATGATGTTCTGGGAAAAATCGGTTCCAGAAATTTACATTTTGGAGGAATGGCTGCAACAATGAAATTAATTGACTCAATGGGAATCATCGAGAATAAGAATCTCAATATATTGGAGATCGGTTCTGGAACAGGTTTTACAGCCTGTTATATAGCTAAAAAATATGGTTGCAATATCACCGGTATAGATCTTTCTGAGCAGATGGTTACCGCGTCCCAAGAAAGAGCAAAGAAAATGAAGCTTAACAACGTGAATTACCAACAAGCAAACGCTCTTGAACTTCCATTTAAGGATGAAACTTTCGATATTGTATATGCTGAATCAGTTACTGGAGTTATACCGGATAGACAAAATGCTTTGAAAGAATATCTGCGAGTTGTAAAAAAAGGAGGTCTTATCGGAGATATTGATTTATTTATCACTTCAGATGCGCCTGCAGAGGTTATTCAGCAAATTAATGTAGCATTACAAGGTGCAATAGGCACTTCTATGTCAATCCCTACTTTATCAGAATGGAAATCAATATTTGAAATACAAGGACTTTCAATGTTAAATTTTATTGAAGAATATGAGGAAGTTTTTCCAGGTTTTAAGGATATAAAGAAATCAATAGGAATAGGTGGAACTATTAAACTTATTTTTAAATTGATGTATTATATGATAATTAATAAAAGGGTAAGAAAACTAATCAAGGAAGTTAGAAAAATCCAAAAAGAAGCATTCCTCAAAAAAGGTAAAAAATATCTGCATTTAGGTTATCTAACTTTTATAGGTAAAAAGATATAAAGGAAATTTCTAATAGATTTTATTTAAAGGAAAATTTCAAAAAAATTTATCTTACATTTTTTATTAAAAACTTTTCAATCTTCTTTATCAACTCATCCTTACATTCAGAAATAGACCATTTCTCAGAAGCAAAAAGAACTTCTTCCCTTGCTCTAAGTTGTAGCCCCAATTTTGCAATCACATAACGCGCATGAAGGTAAGAATCGCTATAATCTGGTACATTACGGATATCGTCCAAGGCAGACTGAATTAAGAT
>CAYZTE010000012.1:0-20191 GCA_964481225.1 uncultured archaeon
GGAGATATATTAGTAAAAAGTAAATTTGGGAAAGGAAGTACTTTCAAATTAGTATTAAAAATTAATGAAGAGGAGATATCTTAACTAAAACCATTTTAGTTGTTGAGGGTAATGAGGAAAATATGTATCTTATTAAATTTATTTTAGAAAAACACGTATATAAAGTGTTACAAGCTTATACTGGTTATGACGGTTTAATCATTGCCATAGGAGCAGAGCTTGATTTAATTTTGATAGACTGGTAACTTCCAGATATAGATGGAATAGAAAAAAGTCATAGATATAATTGAAAACTCTTTTCTACAATATCTTTTGTTTCTTTAAATTCAGAGACATTTATTAATTTATTAAGATCTTGAATTTCTAACAATTCATTCTCATATTTACGTTTAAAATTAATCGTGAACTTTTCCATTAAATTTTTTAGGATAGCATTTTTTCGGTTTGTAATAAGTACAACTGCAAATCCAATATCATCATAATTCACTATGATGTCAGAGGTATTTGTCTGAAGTACCTCTATTTGATTTTTTTTATCAACGAATTCAGAGAGTATATGGTTAATTCCAATGAGAATGTTACCCCATATTGTTGAATCTATCTCATTTTCAGTTTTACCGAACTTATACGAATAGAGTAAAATCCCTGATTTATGATAAATATTAATAGAATATATTTTGTTCGTCAACTCTAAAAACATTTCAGGTTGCTTGATTAACATGACACAGACTCCCATAATCGTTATCCACAGAGAAAGAATGTGTAATTCTCTAAAAATTGGCATATGGGAAAGAATATAAATGATATACATTAATATGGGAAAATTGAAAATCAATGTACTGATAATCAAATACTTCGTTATTTCTTTGTTCCTTGCTTTATTATGAATAATAATGGAAAGCCAAATGTAATAAATCGCTATAGAACTTTGGAAAATAATAACAATTAAACCAGTTGTAAAGTTAAAGAAAAAATTTACTCTTGAAGTATCTGTAATCAAATAAGGTGGAGTCTCAGCAACATTAACATCAATATTTATTGAATTAGGGGAAAATAAGAATCCAATTAATAATCCAAAAAGCGTTATAAAGAGCAAAAATGGAAAATCTGGTATTTTCTTATATTCTTTTAAAAAAGTATATATTAATGTAGTTAATATTAAACTGATAAATCCAGAGAGGATTGAAAGCTTCCAGAGAAGAAGATTTATAGTTTCTGAAATAAAAAAAGTTATTGGATATATATAAAGAGAGGAATAAACTATTACGGCGTTAAAAATCGTTAAAAAACTCAAAATTGCCATGAATTTAACTCCAAAATTTTTATGAAAACGGACAATATGAACTAGAGTAAATATACTAGTAAAAAATATGATAAGATATCCAAGTTCCAATGCTATTAAAAAAGCAATATACATCATTTAATATTATTTATTGAAAGTATTTTAGATTAAATCCATATCCATAATATGATTTCTTAGAAAATATTGGATCAAAATAGACTTCTTAATGAATATTAGAACATAGTTTCGTAAATAAGATTTTTTCTTATTGAATATTTATTTTGATAGAAGTATAAATATCTTCAAAAGGAGTAGAATTTTGAGATTGCATGATTATTTCTTTTCTTTAACTTTTTATGATATAGGGGTTAAAAGATTCAATTAATATTTCTTTTGCATTTCTGAATTCTGAAATATCAATTAAACCTTTCAGATTTTTCAATTTTTCTCTATTTGTTTCAGTGAATTTTCTCATAAAATTATTAACAGCTCTCTCAATGAAAGCATTTTTATGATTGGTGGTCAATAGAAGCGCATAACCATGAATATTATCATATTCAAGGACAATATCTCTTTCCTGCATTTTTATAAGGTTTAACTGATCTTTTTTATTGATGAAATTGGAAAGGATGTGATTAATTCCAATTAAAATTGAACCCTTTAAGATAAATTCATCAATCTCTTTTCCAGTTTCGAAGTTATAAGAATATAAAAGAATTCCACTCTTATGGAATATAATAAAATCAAAAATTTTATTCGTAAGCTCAATAAATAAAGCCGGTCTTTTAATTACGGTATATAATGCTATAAATGCTCCAATTAAATAAATTATAAAATAAATATTCCTAAATAAGATATTCCGGGTAATAATATATAACGAAAACATTACGATAATGAATGTAAAATGAAATGTAAGAAAGGCTAAATTTCGCCGAGAGTTTTTATCGCGAATTTTAGAATAATTTCTAATCAAGTTATACCACATTAGAGAGAATATAAAAATGTCATAAATTATTAGAATAATTAATAATATACTATTTTCAAAATTGAAGGTGTAATTATCTTTTGCTTCTTGTATTTCTATTGAATTTGAAAGATATGTCATACTAGTAATCACACCTCCTATAAGTGCATATGATACTGCTATTAATGTTGTTATTCTGTTAAATTTGACAACGAAAATTTGAATAATACTTAACATGCTTATAGACGTTACCCAAGTAATTATTGAAACCTTCCATAAAAATAACGCTACAGTCATTTCAAAATAAGTTTCAGTTGATAAAACGTAGGAAGTAAAGAAAAGTATTCCTAAAATTAGATACAATAGAATATTTAAGATCATATTCAATTTAGGTCCATAATTTTCACGATGAATATTAATATAAATAATACCGATTGTAGAAATTGCGATCGATGTTATAATCAGAATTAAAAAAAAAATCATGACCAAAATTTCTCTGAAATTATGAATTTCTATTTATTAGACAAAAGACATATAGTTTAATATTATTTAAATATATTATTTATTGCTGTAAAATTAGATGGATTTAAACGGGGTATAATTTTTCATATTGAGTTATAACATTTAGATTATTAAAGAACAAATAGCAAAAAAGAAATAAGTTCCTTATTAATAGATACTATAGAAATGAGTAGTTTCGTAGATTATTTAAAAAAGGAAATGGTTATCGAAAGCGTATTTGAAATTTATAAAGATAATCTTAATATCGATACGGATAGCCGCGTTCTCAAAAAAATAATTGATTATATATATAGTATTAAAATTTTAAAGGAAACTCATATTAAAACAATCAACTTTAGTCCATTTTCTTTAGAAATCGAAATTTTTGGAAACATTTATGAAGAGAAATTAAATCATGATGAGAGAAAAATATTAGGAGAATTCTATACTCCGATAACTGTTGTTAATTATATATTAAATGCTACTGGATATTCTTGCGAAAACGCCATTGAGGACAAAAAATTAATTGATATCAGCTGTGGTTCAGGAAGCTTTATAATTCAAGCCATTAAAAGATTGATTAAAAGGCATTTGATAATTTTCAAACGAAAAAATTCCATTGAGTTAGAAATAAATGAAGCAAAGGAAATTATTAAAAAGGTTAAAGGGAATATATATGGCATAGATATAAATCCTATCGCCTGTATCTTATGCCAAATTAACATTCATCTTATTTTATTTAATATTTTAAGAAAAATTAGAAAATTAGAGAAAAACTTTCAATTACCTATATTCAAAATAAGAAATACTAATGCTTTATTAATAGATAATAAAGAAAAATATGATTTTGTAGTTGGAAATCCTCCCTATTTATTTATCAGAGACATCCCGAAAGATCAAAGACAAATCATCGAAAACGGGAATTTTGAAACAAAAGAAGGACAGTACGATTATTATCAGATCTTTATAGAAATTGGAATAAAAATTTTGAGAAATCAGGGTTTATTTGGTTATATTGTTCCAGATTCTCTTCTGGCGTTGATAAATCGTTCACCCATCAGAAAGTACATTTATTCTACATCAAAAATCAAAGAACTCTACTATACAGGACCTAAATTTGATGAGTTGGTAGTGGCAAATATAATTATTATTTTGGAGAAAGAAAAAAATAAGTTAGGAAGAGAAAAAAATCTGATAAAAATTAAAGCTCAAGATCAACCAGAGAAATTCATCCCACAGATGACATTAAAAAAATGGGATTATCGATTCTTAATACATTTGAATGATGAAGATATCTCAATAATGGACCATTTGAATGAAAATTTCCCTAAATTATACGAATTTAATAAAAACCGCGCTTTCAAAATTACATTAAATAGAGGAGTAGAGTTAACAAAATCAGGAGAGATAATTTTTTGTAAAAAATGTAAAAAATATTCGCCAATTCCAAAGAATCAATTAATTTGTAATGAATGTAATGCTCCTTTAAAAAAGGAGTACGTGGAGAAAATAATCCATGACTCTTTTCCTAAAGATTCAAGGGAAAATTACAAACTGTTTGTGTACTCAATTAGTCGGTATAGAATAAATCAATATAAATACATTGATATTTCTAAAACTGGAATTAATTATAAAGAGCTGGAAAGTTATAATGATCGCATTATTATAAGACAATTAAGCCAAAATAATTTAATTTGCGCCACGTATGATAATAATTTATCTCTAACTTCTCAATCCTTTTATAACTTAAAAATTGAAAAATCTCCAACACTTGAATTTAATAATTTTTATTTATTAGGAATTTTAAATTCTACGTTTTTATCTTATTATTTTTTAAAGTCTTTTGGTTCATATAAAAAACTATTTCCAAGAATTTTAATTGAAAAAATAAAAACATTTCCCATAAAAATACCAGAAACTCAAGTAGAAAAGGTTAAAGCAACGGAAATTGCCGAGAATGTTAAAGTTATTTTAGAAACAATCGTAAAAAAAGAAGAAAAAATAATCGAAAAACAGGAAAAAATTGACTCTTTGGTATTTGATTTATATGGGATTCAAGATAACTACAGGGAATATATCTTCCAGTTTATGAAAAATTTATGATTTTTTTGATTCTTTTGCGGAAAATGCAAAAATGAATTTACATCTCCATATTCTCTATGGACCATATTTTCTATGGAGATCAACATCATAAAGTAGAAGCCACCTTTAAAGCCTTAGCAAGAGCAATTAAAAACTCGATAAAAATCATATCAAACCAAATTTCATCTTCAAAGGGAATCCTCTAAACCAAATTGAACTTCCTCATGAGTAGAATGTACAGTGTTTATCTCTGTTTAAATTAATTGAATAATAAAAGAAATAATATTTTTTTGAAAGATTATATATAGAGCCTTGAATCAATCAATATTCTTGTTTTTTTATCCTATAGGTTGTGAGTATTCTATCCCATTTATCAGCTAATTCATGTAAGTTGGTTCTTCTAAAAAGCTTTACTGCTCGATCTAAGATTTTAGCTACATTTTCTTCATACTTTAAAATATCTTGGTCATCATCCTTAATTGGAGAATTGCTTATCATGAATAAAAGAATTGGATGCAAAAATAAAAAGTAATGTGGTATTGAGAGATTTTCTCAATAAGATCATAATGTTATCTAAATACCTTCTAGATATAGCTATATTTATATTAATTAAGTATATAATATTCTTAATATAAGACGACTTAAAGATTGATTTTGAATGGAAAAACTTCCGAGTGTTAATCTCCTGAAGCAAATATTAAAAAACTACTTTAATGAAGTAGAAGGACTTTTAGGTGTAGCAATTTGTGATAGGGATGGTTTTATTATCGCTTCCGAATTCAAGGAGGGAGATGAAGAAGAATCAGATTCAGTAATAGGAGCTATTTCAGCTATTCTTGACAATTATATCGACAGAATAAAAAGTGAATTTGGCACTGAAGGTAATTTCTTCAACATTACAACTACGGGTCATAAAAAATTTGCTTATTGTTCTCAAGGCCCACAATCCATTTTAACTACAGTAGCAAACTCAGAAAAAGTGGGAGATATTGAATTACGAGTCTATTCGGAACATATCGCTGGAAAAGTTGAATTAATATTAGATGGAAATGAGGATGTCTCAACAGAAATCCCTGAAATAATAAAAGCCCTGGCTAAAACAAGAGGAGGAGAACTCCCTAGAGTGCAAGGAGAGTTTTCAAATAAATTAATATTAACAGGAGATTTTTCTGTGGGTAAAACTTCATTAATAAGAAGATTTGTGGAAAATGTGTTTAAGGAAGACTATATTTCCACACTCGGTGTCCAAATTTCGAAGAAAATTATTACATTAACCGAAAAAATTAAGATGAACTTCATTATATGGGACATCGGAGGACAAAGCTTTCAGATGGCTCCTTATAGAACCCGATTTTACAATGGTGCAAATGCTGCATTTATTGTAATAGATAGATCTCGCCAAGATAATTTAAAGAGTGTCGAAAAATGGTATAATGACATTAAAAATGCAATACCAAGAAATATTCCAATCATTATAGCTGGAAATAAATCTGATTTGGTTGATCAACTGGTAATAAGCGAAAATGAAATTAGAGAAGTTACAAAGCAATTTGGGTTTCACTACATTCTTACATCAGCAAAATCAGGGGAGAATGTTAATGATGCGTTTTTATATATTGCTTATAGAGTTATTGAGACTCTTTAATCTTATAAATAAAAATTTTTTTATGAATTGACCATCTCTTAATTATAGATAACACATTAAAATAAATTGAAAAATTATAAAATTGATAAAAGGAGGTTAGAGAAAGATAGTCCTAAAGGTAGATTGGCATGATGTAATTGCGACTTGAAATGCTGCTGGATATATCATGGGCTTTTCAATTAAAGAGCTTACATACAAGGGAAAATATCTCGTATATCTTTCTGAGCAAGAATTAACTGGTCCTTGGTTTAGTTTTAAATTAGAAGGGAAAAGAATTGAAACAATTCCAGTTATCCTAAAAAATATTGAACCGACACCAATATATAATATGGTAAATACTCGTACGGGGACTGCTATAAGTAGAATTACTTTGGATTTCAATATTACGGAATATCTTAAGAAACTAGATCAAGAAAAAAACTTAAAATTGATTCCCTTAAAAAAAAAGGAATTTGTTCGGATGTACAAAGACATATTTAACCCACCTAAAGTACCCTATATCAGTACCTTTTTTACCATAAAAAACATTTCAGATTTTGACATGAAGGATTTTTCAATGTATTTTGTCTTTGATTTTGATATAAATGGACTTGAAGGTTATGATAACGATCTATCCGGTTATGATGAAAAAAATGATATAATTTACCAATATGATAATACAGGTTTATACGGTGGATTCTCCCCCATTTCTAAATCAACAAATTATGAGACATGCTTAACAAAAGATTTCAAAATAGATCAAAATAGATTGAATCTTTCTAATACTTTACATAAAGGACCAGGAGAAATTTTATCTGCTTTACAGATTGAATTTAAAACATTAGAACCAGAACAATCATTTCAAACGGCATTAGTGATTTCTGGTGGTTTTAGTAAGGAAGAATTAATTGAAAACATCAAAGAAGGAAAAAATAATGCAATGAAGCATTTGAGTCAAGTTAACAGGTCTGTAAAATCAGAACAAAGAAATATGCAAGAAGAAGCATTTATTAAAATTAATCTACAAGAAGCGAAAGATTGTGAATAGAAAATCCAGTATAATGATTCAAATAAAAAAGCCTTTCATGGAAAGTTATTTGATGAGGGCCCTGCTCGGGCATGGATTTTTAAAATTTTAAAAAATTTATGAAAATAACAAAAAAGAAATAAAATTATTTTTAGGATTTTTTCTGCGATTTCATATTATAATATGTTTCTTCAAGAACTTTAAGGTATTCGATTAATGCTCTATTTACTATGGATTTTTGTTCATATGCCATTTTGATAACTTTTAAAAGATATTTAGGAAATATGAGATCCATGTAAAAGTCAGATAGCAGCGCATAATACTCGTTATTCTTCTCATCTCGGAAAACTTTAATCGATTGGTTATCCCAGAGCAATTTTAATGCCCCATATACATCATCCACACCTTTGATTTTAAGTTTTTCGAGATCTTGTCTTGTAACAATTGCGGTTCTTAATAATCTTAACGTTTCATAGACTTGAGGGTTGATTAAAATCTCAACTATTCTAAGATTATCTTCTTTTGAAGGACGATAATTCTGGTAAAATTTCTTAACTTCTGCTAAATATTCCTTTGCAAATTGAGTTGGTAAACCTCGATTAACAGGATCTTCTAGTAATTTAACAGGAGGAACCCTAAGCATAAAGAAGTCATTAGTAAATACAATTAATTCTGATGGTAAGCCTTTAACAGAAACTTGTTTTATAATATCTTTCTTCATGAGTTCAAGCAGTGTGGCTTCTAAATCTATAAAACCCTCAACATATCTATCTCTTAGCCAAATAGTTAATTCTGCTTTAGTGATCACGCCTACATCTCTTAAATTTTCTATTATCATCCGTTTGATCTCATCTTGATAGTTAAGTACAATAATTTCTTCATCACTAAGTGATGGATATAATGACAAGCGCTGGAAAAGAGATGGCATTAGATATAAATAGGAATCATCTTCAATGTTTTCTAAAAGAATCCTTATAATATCTGCCATTCCTCCTTCATAAATATCAGGATCATCTTCTGATTTCAAAATCAAAAGAAGGTAATAACCCCTCTCTGGTCCAGTATAGTATGATAAAATATTTAATAACCCAGCAGTTAGAGTTATTACACCTTTTTCACCACTATATTCATGTGTGCTGTATATTTGCATAAGTGTCTTTTCAGAAATTTCAGTTTCTTCCGGATATTTAGCTAAAATATCTGTGCCAATTCTTTCATCCCATTTCATTAACACCAATCCAATTGGTAGTATTTTGCGCCTTTTAACGGTTTCGCTAATCTTTCTTTCGACTTTCAGTACTTTTTTCTCAAGTTCAATTCCAAAGATATTTTCTATTGAAAGACCAATCTTATCCCACTTATCTTTTACTCTTTCTCCTACATAAACTTCTTTATTACGATATAAAAGTGATTCTGAGATTGATTTACCTCCTTCAATTACTTTTTTCATTGAACGAATTTTTTTAACAAAAGTAGGTATTTTAGCGTGTTTATAGACTCTATATCCAACAATGCTTCCAACAAAAACTACTACTGCGGATAATACTAGTAAAAAGTAAAATGTTGGTATTCCGGGGAGGATCTCTTCCATTTTGACAAAAATTGTAATTGTAAATTCTATGGAATTGTAATTTTCTTTAGAAATGTTGATGATTCCTGTGAGAGTCTTGGAACTAAAGAAAGTATCAATATCATCCGTGGGAAACTCTAATCTATAAATACCATTAGGATATGGGTCAAATTCATATTCGATTCCACTTATAGTTAATTTAACAGTTGTGTCCCCTAGAGGAATGCCTCCTCTTGTAGGATCTGTCAGTTGTATTTCAATCGTAATAGTTTTTCCTTGCTTAACATTTATTTTATTATTATCTATTGTTCGATTATTGTATCTTAAAGAATAATCAATATATCTTTTCTCTACAGTTAAAGAAAGTAAAGCATTTTTAAATTCATAATTTTTTTTACCCACTGTAACAAATAGTAAATATTCTCCGATCGTTAAATTTTCGGTATCGAAATCTAAGACATATAAATTATCGACAGTAGGGATTAAAGTTCCTTGTCCACTAGCAATTACATTACCATCACGGTCATATTTCTCCCATATATAATATTGGGAAACTAAATCAGTGATTTTAGTACCTTTTACTGTATCAATGTATAAAAATGTAAAATTAACGGCGTCATTAACATAAATATTTTCAATTTTTCTAAAGAATCCAGATGCATTATTAAGCAATGTTAAACGATTTAATACAGTTAAATCCAAATCTTTTGTTGCTGAAGCATAATTCTCTTTAATAGCAGTGAATCCTATAGTATATTCATTAGCATCTAGCAAGGATGTATTTATAGGTTGTAGATAACATCCCAAATCCTCATAATACTGAACTGTTCCAGATATATCAAGATTCTCTATAATAGAATAAGTAACTATTCCTTTAGTTTCATAAATTTCCATTCTTGAATAGTTTATTATAAATTTAAGATTGAAAATAGTTGGTTGATTTGTGTTTATAACGGCTTCGCATGTAAAATCTTTAATTAGACCTTCTAATGAAAATATTCCTTGCCCTGGAAGAACATCAGAAATGCTATATATTTGTCCGTCTACTGTAATAGTCATTGCCAATTCTGATGGAAGAAAATAATCGATACCGTCGGATATTTCACTAATCAATAATGTTGCCGAATCCTCAATCCAACCTTTCTCATCAACACTGACTTGAAAAGTTCCTCCATTGTTACGTTCTGTCTTTGATAAATTTATTGTTTCTAGATAATGATTTTGGTAAAATTCTTGAATGTATTCAACTTTAATTATAACATCAAACATAATCTCTGGATTATTTTCTACGGTGAATAAGAATTGGTTATCTAAAGGGTAAATAATTCGATCATCTATGATTAACTTTCCATACCCAGGACTTCCTGAATCTAATGCATATTTAATTCCTTCATTGGTGGATATATTCAAATTAACGTCAGATAATGGATTTATTGGGCTCCAATTAGAAGTATTATAACAATTATAGAGTTCAAAAGTAATATTTTTTATTGCCCATCCTTCAACTTCAGTTAAAAGAGATATAGATTCGGTAATGTTAAATCTTGTATATTGAATATTGATTTTATCTCTAATAAAAAAGGCATCAGCTATAATGTCTATTGCACCATCAAATGTTCCTCCAATGGTAAACTCAAAATTGTTATCACCAGTGGGACTTCTTTTATCTATGTTAAGCTCTATTCCTGTCCATGTACCTAGAGCATAATCGTGGCCATCATGATTACTCGTATTAAAAATTTTAAAGATACCATAATCATTCAACGCAATAGTAATATTTATATCATCCGATAAAGCATTCCACGAAATATTATAAAGATTAAAGGTAATCTGCGATAAATTCCAATCGCTTGAGATATCTGGAATTGAAAACTTAAATGTTTCAAGGTTGATCTTATTATAAATGTTATATTCTAAAGTGAAATCTTCAGAAATTCTACCGTAAGGTTTTACTGACATATCAATAATCTCCTGCCAGTATGCTGATTGTGGTGAATCATCATTTTCCGACTGGTTTAATATTAGCTCATTTTCTAAAAGGTATAGTGACATTATTACATCTGGAGGTAAAACATATCCAGATTTTTGAGCTATGATTTTAAGTATATAAACAGTCTCAATATCTAACTCCTCTGTTTCAATTAGTACTTGATGTCTGCCAATATAATCATGTTCTTTAGGCATTATATTGGATTGAATGAGTGTTGTTCCTTTATATATTTGATATGACATTGAATCTGCATAGACTGGTCCTGTTAAATTTTCTAATCCAGTAGGTGCTTCAGTAACGTTCAATAAAGCCCTTAATTTTATTTTCGAACCCCATTCAACTATAATATTAATTGTTGGATTTAATGATACTATTTTTGTTTCTAATTTTTCTAGCTCAGCTGGGGCAAAATGAATACTTATGGTATAAGCAGCTTTAGCTTTTACAGTAAAATTTGTTTTCCCTACCCTTCCAGTCATGAGTTCCGGTATTTCAAAGTCCCAGAGTTGTCCGTAAAAACTAACTCTTAAAGAATAGTTTGAATTTATAAAAGATGAATTACCCCATCTAAGTGTTGTTTTTCCATTTAAATCCGTGGTTAAATTCACTATACTTTCACCTGTGTTAAGGTTATCGAATATTAATTGTGCTCCATCAATAGGTGTAAAAGGGGAGTCAAAAGTTAAAACTGTAAAGTTAACTGTGGTTAAGAACACAGATACATTAACCTCGGAATTTGGTGTAAGTATATCCCCTGATCCTACAATAATGCTATGTTTATTTTCGTGATTGTAATTAACATCACGATACCATACCGAATAATTATATTCATAAGGAATAATATCTAACCATCGAAATGTAGCTTGTCCTGTATTATCAATCGTACAATTCTGAATCGGATCTGAACTATTGCCAACTATTATCCATCCAGAATCAACGGGCATTCCATCTATATCAACTACATTAAAGATATTTCTGCTTACATTGCAAATTAAATTAATAGTCTGAAATGCTCCTTCTATTAGGATTGCTTCAAATGTCCTATTAATTTCTATAGTTTGATACGGTTCGATAGTTGATGTCATGGATACAGTAAAGTTATATTTATATTCTATCGAAGCTACAGCATCAAAAATAACAGTTCCATTATCGTCTGCCATTTCGCTCCTAATTAAATTATTATTTTCATACATGGAGATATTTACATTTGGTATTGGGTTGCCATATGAATCAATAGCATTAACTTGGAGATCGGTAAACGGAGTCCCTTCCGCTCCAACAGAGTAAAAGCTGCCAGGTTCTTTTTGATTATTATATTCAGTAGCAATCCAATATTCTGACCTAACCATGTTGGAGAGTCGAAACTCGTCGATAGCACCATCATAATATCCTGATGAATTTCTGGCAATATCCAACGCCGAAGTACTGACTCCGGATGTATCTGTAATTACCACATGATACCATTCTCCTGCGGTTATACTAGATCCGGTTATTCCATTAATATAAATCTCTGGTGTGCCTGGAAAATTAATAGGGCTTATTTCATTATTATCAGCATCAATGGATATTTGAGCAGTGCCATTTAAATCAATTACAGCTGTGTCTGATAAAGTACTATAATAAACCATAATACGGATATGGTCAACTCTTAAGGTAGCGAAGGGAGCCCCTGTTTTTTCTAGCCAAACTCTAAAATTGGAATTAGAAAAATCAGAAACTGACCACGTCCTACCCCATGTATCCCACGAGGCACCTACTTCTCTATACCAATCATTAGTACTAGACCAACTTGGGGTGGTTTTATAGTTTGTATAACTAGAACCCCCATTCCAAGAAAGTCTAACCCTACATGCTACATTTTGACCAAATTGTGAGGAACTTCCTTCAATGGATACCACGATACCATCAATAGTAACCCCAGCCGGTATACTAAAATCAAAATTATACCAATCATGAGCCTCATCATTAGTCTGTTCTGATGCTCTATTACCATCATTTGCGTAAGCGCCTGTTGGATTATTCCACTGAGTAGAATCATCCCCCTCAGCACTTGGACTATGATAGCCTGTATTATCAGTTTGATAACTTCCGAGTGAATCAGGATTCATCCAAAATTCAACAGTATTAATTAATTCTGGCCCAACATAGCCTATATCAACATAATCAGGATCTGCGTCTCCATCAAAACCAAAGCAATAACCAATCTGACCTTCTTCGCGATCACTGGAGCCCATTATTTCAGCAGTACCGTGATTACCATTAATTGTTGAATCTTTAATATCTCCCGGAAATCCTGGACCAGGATCTTCTTTTAGATGCCATACACCCTTATATTTGGAGTTCCAAACTCCCGTTGGATTTTCTCGGTTTCCCATTGTGGAATTTCCATAAAACATGAATATTGTAGTGTCAATAGAAGTAGATAAAAAAGGAATTCGGACCCATGCTATAAGTTGAGCTTCGGTGGGGCTATAATTAGGGTCATATCGCTCTATTTCGTGATCTAACCAAGCCGTATTATTAGCAAAAGCAATATCATCACCATTTGGCTGAGCCTTGTCATCCAAGTCTGAGTCAATAATCGAAATTAATAATGGAAAATTAGTATGGCTACCTGTTCCATTAACTTTTGTATGATCAATTGTTATGACCTTATAATAACTAAAATCGTCTGCATTAGGAAGACTGCTTGAAGAGGTGTAGAGATTGGATTCTCCAAAATCCTTTTCATTATCATCCTGATTGGTGTTATTTATAATTCCACTAGAAATCGGAAATATATGTGTGTTAATAATTATCGGCATAATTATAGCAATTAGAAGAATTCCTAGAAATTTCATTTTATTTTTTGGCTTTCTCATAAGTAATCTGCTCATTTTTTATTTAATTCTTTTTTTATAAAAACAAAATATATTTTTCTTGCAATAAAGAATAAATAAAGATGTATATAATTTTGAGCATTATTGATTATTAATAAAAATAGAAAATTTGAGAATATTAATTGAATTTAAAGATTAGATAAAATCTATAGTGTAAAAATTATGAAACACATTGTATGGAGAATTTAAAAAGCATAATTTTCTCTATATTTATTAAGAACATACTTTATATTGATAAAATACTAATTATTTTTTAAAGAATAAATAATTTTTATCAAATTATTTTTGTTTAATCTAGATCTAATGAATAAAATCCTTACTTAATGAATTAAACCTGGTGACTCAATATTTTAAGGCAAGCATACGTCTATAAAGACGAGTCTCTCTTATATAAAAGGGAATACAGGTCTATTTTAGAGAGAGAAATTTTTGAAACTCTAACAAGTAGTATGTTTTCTAAAGTTGTTGAACAAGTTCATTATCTGGAGTATGAAAAATATAGAATTTCATTCATTATTGAGAAAGAATCCAGATTTCTATTTTTATTCGTTAATGATAAATATGATGATTTTATCCTTATTAAAAAAGAATTAATAAGATGTAAAAATGAATTTTTGAAATTATTCAAAAATATTTTTGACGAGCAAATTGAATCAAGTACTTTAAAGAAATTCAATGTAATAATTGATTCAGTACTAAATAAACTACCACCGATAATATCCCTCGTAGGATATGATGGAGTTGGGAAAACAACAATTGCTGATCTAATTAGAACAAAAGAAATTCCGATACGCCCAGCTCCAGAAATAACTGGAAATATTGCTTCATTAAGAATTGGTAGTTTACATTTTTTACTAAGAGATTTTACCGGACAACAAGAGATTGGTTTTTTATGGAATAATTTCATTAGAGGGAGTGATCTCATCCTACTTATCACAAATTCGACTTTAGAAAATGTAGAAAGAAGTAAATTTTTTGTAAAAATGATAGCAGAAGAGACACCTTCAGCTCTTGTTATAGCAATAGGAAACAAGCAAGATTTTGAAGATGCTCTTACACCACCAGAAATAGAAGAAATATTAGGATTAAAAGCATATACAATAATTGCAAAAAATGCGGTAAATCGAAATAAATTGATCCAAATTGTAACTGATAGTTTAAAGATGCAAGATATATTAAATCCTTTCTTAATAGCATCTCAGGAAAGAGATATCTTTATAAAGGAATTAGACAATGCGTTATTACAGGTTGATTTTAAAAGGGCAGATTTTCTTTATAAAAAAATTGTAAAGATTTGTTTAGATCTTGGAGAAAATCCTTTAAATATGGAATTCCATAAAAATTATCAAGAAATTCTGGAAAAGTTGAAAAAAACTGAACCTAGACAGGAATTACCAGAACCTCCAATTACAACACCATATCAACAAAAGAGACCTCAAAGTATAAGTTCATTAGAAAACCTTCTAAAAACTTTGTTAATAAATTATATGCAAAGTCTTGAGGGAATTTTAGCTGTAATCATAAGCGATCGAGAGGGTTTCGTTATAACTTCAGAAAGTAAAAAGGACACGGGAGATGAATCAATATTAGGAGCAATAGCAGTTATGGTTGATAGTTATATCGAAAGGATTAAAATGGAATTTAGTAGTGAAAGTAGTTTTTTTAATATGACTACAGTTCAAGATAAAAAATTCGCCTACTGTTCAATGGGAGCAAAATCGATATTATTGACAATCTCAGATTTAACAATCACTGATAATGAATTAAGAATATATTCTGAACACGTTGCTGGAAAAGTGGAGCTCTTATTAGAAGGAAACGAAAATGTATCACTTGAGATCCCTGAGATTGTAAGAATATTGTCTAGAACCAAAGATGGTAGACTACCATCGGGTGATTATTCTCTTAAACTAATTCTTACTGGTGATTACGCAGTTGGAAAAACCTCTTTAATTACAAGATTTGTACAAAATCTCTTTATAGAAGATTATCATTCTACTATAGGTGTAGATATTTCTCAGAAAGATATGAAATTAAACGAAAATACGAAAATTAGATTCATAATATGGGATATTGGTGGACAGATGCCTCAAATGGCACCGTATAGAAAAAAGTTTTATGAAGGGGCCAATTTCGCTTTCATTGTGTTAGATAGAACCCGTCCAAATAATCTTAAAAGTGTTGATAGATGGTATAATGAAATTAAAAAAAATGTTGGAAAAGATATTAATGTTATTTTAGTTGGAAATAAATCAGACTTAGTAGATGAAATAGTAATTAGTGAAGAAGATATAAGAGGTGTTGCAATCAAGAATAGGTTTCAATATATTATCACTTCTGCGAGGACTGGGGAAAATGTTAATGATGCATTTATATACATAGCCTATCGACTTTTAGAATCTCCCTCATAATAATAAACGCAATATTTTTTATTCTGGAAAAAGGTTTGAAATTTAAAATTCTTCTGAAAAAAATTGATTCAACGATCTAAATTGAATATTTTTCTTGAAATCATATAAAGTTTCCATAAAATATCTGATAATAGTTATAAATTCATTCTTATTTGAGAAAATGAAATTCACTACTATTATATAATTTCATCAATTGCTCCACTTTTCTTTTTTTAAGCAAGTTAAGATAAAGAATTTTGGAATAGTTATTTCTGAGACTTCAATTCGCTTATTATTCTATCTTTGCTTTCCAATTCTTTTTCCAAAAAGATTATTTTATTTTTAAGGTCAATAATTTCAATATCAATTGTTATTTTCTCTCTTTCTGGCTTCTTGTATTCAACCAGTTCATTTTTTAAATCGTCAATCTGTTTTTTAGATTTATCAAGTTTCTTTTGCAGTCCTTTATTTAACTCCTTTATTATTGTTTTATCAACACGACCTTCTAATATTGAATTTTTAATTGTTATTTCTTGATTTAATTCTAGTATTGTTGAATTTAATTGTTTAATTTCATTTTTAAGTTCAACAATTTCAATATCAGTCGTTATTTTCTCTCTCTCTGGCTTCTTGTATTTAACCAGTTTATTTTTTAAATCATCAATCTGTTTTTTACATTTATCAAGTTCCTTTTGTAGTCCTATATTTAACTCTCTTTTTATTTTTTTATTAACACTACCTTCTAATATTGAATCTTTAATTCTTAGTTCTTGTTTTAATTCTTTTACGTTTAGATTTAAATTTTTAATTTGCTCCTCTTTTTCTCCAATATCTTTTTTTAAAGTTTTGATTAAAATTTCTTGCCTATAAAGTTTTTTTCGTAGATCATTAATTACTGTCTCAAGATTTAACAATTTATTGATATATTTTTCTTTCTCCCTTATTTCCTCTATAGATATCGCAGATGATCTGCTTCTTTTTTTAAATTCTTCTAATTCTCTTTGGAAGGTGATTTTTTCTTGTCTTAAAAATCCCATACGATTTTTTAAATCTCTTATTTCCCTCTCTTTTTCTTTTAATTCAAAGCTAAATTTAGATTCAATTATTTTTTGAATATTTTCTTGAGATGGGATTTTTGAAATAAGCTCATGAAGTTCCATAAGCTCTTCCTCATTATCGTGGATTTTTTCAAGATATCCATTTATTTCTTGATTTTTTTTATCTAATTCCAAATTTAATTTGCGTATCTGATTTTTTAACAGATGTAAATCACTTTCATCATCTTTCATAAAAGAATCTACCTTAAAAAAAGAAAACCTGCTTATTTATAGAATTAAAAATTAAAATATATCATTTTTTACTAATTAATTAAAAGTTGAATTACTTATTTAAAAATTTTAATTAAGAGTAATGCTTGAAGATAGAATAATTAAATAATAGTTTAAATTTGCTGAATTTGATATCTTATTAGCTCTACATGAATTAATAATCTATTCTTTTGTCAAACTTGAATTTTTCATGGTCAAGTATAAATTTATTCCTATTTTCGCTATAATTTTTTATTGAATATAATAATATATCTATCTCTTGTTTTGTAATAACAGGAAATTTATAGTGAATTGATTTATATTTAACGTCTTTAACTTCCTTCCTATATTTCTTAATAAATTTAATATGTTGATTCAATCTATTATTATTAATCTCATTATTTAATTGCTTAATTTTTCTTATATTTCTTTTAAATAGATCCATAAATTCAGAGCTTAATTCGTATCCAATTGAATTTCTTGTTGAGATCATCGCAGCTAATGAGGTTGTACCTGTTCCCCAGAACGGGTCTAAGATTTTATTTTCATACATTGAAAACATATTAATTAAACGATAAGGTAATTCTAGTGGAAAAGCCGCTGAGCGTTTTCTTATACTTTTTTGATAATTATGATTCTTATTTAAATTCTGAGAAATTCCTCTTATGTCTTCCCATACATCGGAAAACCATTTATTCCTCTCTTCCCAAAAAAAAGCGCTATTATATCTATTTTCTGATTTCGGTGGAATTTTTTGTCTAATATTTCCTTTCCTGAAAATTAAAATATATTCATGTTCAAGAGTAATGTACCCATTAGGAGGCAACATCCCAGAACCTAAGAATTTATTCGGACTATTAGTAGGTTTTCTCCATAAGATACAAGGTAATTCAATAAAATCATTATTTTGGAAAGAATTGGTTATTTTAACATGATTAGGATATAATTGAAAATTCTTACCAATTTTTCTTGTAGCATCTCCAATATTAACACATGCTATACCTCCTAATTTTAAAACCCGTGCTACTTCTCTCCATACTTTATCTAATTCTTTATGCATCAAATTAAATGCTCTTTTACCGTCCTCTTCTTTGAGTGCTTGCTTAATCTCATCATTTAAAGAAGAAAATAATAAATCCCACATCTCAATCATTGGATAAGGGGGTGAAGTTATCATTAAATCTATTGAATTAGACTCTAACTCACACATATCAGATGAGTCTTTAAAATATACCTTATGAATTGTTTCCATTATCGCTTTACAGTTTTACCTATTATTTTTTGTCGTTTTTTAGAAATTAAAAATTTAAATGCTTTACATCAATATGTTAGTAAAACTTTATATAAATTTTTATCAAATATTAGATAACTATGAGTCGTAATGCTAAAGTTAACCAAGTGATATTAATTATCATCGATGATGTTCGCGCCGAACATCTATTTAAATGGATGAATGAAGGAAAACTTCCAAATATGGCACAAATCGCTGAAAATGGTATAACATGTTCAAACTGCATTACATCTTATCCTGCTATTACTTTTCCTTGTTACAGTAATATAATGACAGGTGCTTATTCTGGATACTTTCCTAAAGAAGGCAGTGCAGTTCCCATGTATCATTGGGTTAATAGAACAGACCCCCCATCGACGAGTAAAAAGTTCCCCTTCATTCGTAATTATGGAGATAGAAAACAATTATTAAGTATAAATAGCGATATTGGAAAAAATGTGAAAACAATTTTTGAACAAGTCCCTGAAGAGAACACGTTAAGCTCTACATGCTTTTTATATCGCGGAGCTTACTTTGTACTTGCTAAAAATTATTTTGATGTAGAGCCTATATTTAAAAATATTGAAATTGCTTTTAAAAAACCTGGAGCTTTTTTTTCGAATAAAGAAGTTCCATTGATAACAGTAGGTTATGTTCCACATGCTGATACCCTTATGCATGAAAAAGGATTTGAACACCCTGATTATATTAATCTAATAATTGAATGTGACAGATATCTTGGATCTTTGATGAATAATTTGAAAAAAACGGGATATTATGATAGCACCGCAATTGGCATAATTACTGACCATGGCAATTTCAAAGGTGAAAAATTTTATGATTTAGAACCTTTCTTTCAACGATATGGGCTAATTCCATATATTCCTGAAAAAAAATTTGGAGATTTTGATTTAGATATGGGGTCGGTAGGATTCTTTAATTTTCCGGGGGATACATGGTTTCATCATCCAACTACCAAACAATTAGAAAAATTCCAACCCAGTGGAATTGGAAAAAAAGAATTAAATCTTTTTGAAACAATTTGGAAGATTCCTGGCGTGAAATTAATGTATTACCGTGGTAATGAAAATAAACCAGAAAAAGGGATAATCCATCTTGAAAGACGAGATGAAAAATCTGAAAAAAAGTATAAAGCCATAATAGAATACGAGGGTTTTGGAAAGAATCAAAGAACCAAATACTCTTATGAAGAAATGGATATATTTGGATATGAAAAACACGAAAATTCTGCTAAATTATTAGATAATAAAGCTTATACTATTGAAGAATGGTTAAATGGGACAA
>CAYZTE010000012.1:20291-21661 GCA_964481225.1 uncultured archaeon
CCCTCAATATTATTTAAGAGAGGTTTTGGTAGTGAATTTGAAAAAAATGATTTAAACATGGAATTCATTTGGAACGCACCAGGAAATGCAGCTTCTATTCTAGCAATACATTTGATCTTTGGTTATGATTCATTAGAACGATTGAATATAAAAACAATCAAGGGAATATATAAACCAGCACTAAGAACAATTAATTTGACGATTAGAAAATTTGAAAATCATATTGCTACTCCAAATGTTTTGCTTAATAATGGTTCAGACCATCGTGAAGCAATCCCAGTAATTCCTGAGATAGTAAGGCAATGGAATGAATTACATCCTGATCAAATTATGGAACAAGCTGATTTTGAATGCTATGTTAATAAAGTTTTGCAGTCAAAACCAAAATTAAAAGAATTTCAGGGAGAATTAAGAGGAGGGAGGTATGCACACATATTATCAGGTGTTTTCTCTGCTCGAATGTGGATAAAACAAAGAAATACTGAAATCGAATATCTGTATGAAAAATATGCTGAACCGCTATCAACAATTACTTGGATTCTTGATAAATATAACAATTTCCTTTACCCTAAGGATTATTTATTAACTGGATTAAAGTGGCTTCAAAAAAACGCACCACATGACAGTATTTGCGGCTGTAGCATCGATGAAGTTCACGATGAAATGAGAACAAGATTTGATTGGGCAGAGCAAATTGCCAATGAAGTATATAAAAACTCCTTTCTTTATTTGACCGATCTAATTGAAATTAAAAAAAAACACAAAAAAATAAATAAGTTAATAGTATATAATCCACTTCCCTGGCGACGAAAGGACAATGTTGAATTTAACTGTGTATCACTTAAGACTCGTGGGCAGAAATTTTTTGATAATATAAATTTATTTGATGCAGAAGGAAATATTATCGAATATCAGCATTATAGCATTTATGAGGATCCAAGGTTTTCCCAAGAACAAAATATTAGTCATATTTTTTCATTTTTAGCTGAAATGCCTGCATGTGGCTATAAGTTATATTATATTGAGCCTATAGAATCAGCAAATGAAAGTACTATTGAGGATGAGAACTTTAAAATTACCAGGGATTATCTTGAAAATGAATATTATCGGATTACTATAAAGCAGGATGGTTATATGGAACTTGTTGATAAAGAAACAGGAGTGGTTCATAAAAAAATATGTGAGTTCGAGGATAGGGGAGATTGGGGAGATGAATATGATTTTTCCGGGCCAAAAAGCAACCAAGCAGATTTAGTTTTTACAACGGAGGATGCAGCTGTTTTTGAAAGATCAGTATATCTGGATGGTCCAATCCAGAAAACCTTTAAACTTAGACTTAATTTAAAGCTTCCCCGCTCGCTTACTGAAGA
>CAYZTE010000012.1:21761-25555 GCA_964481225.1 uncultured archaeon
TCAAGAACGTTTGCTGTATTAAATAGAGGATTGCCAGAATATGAAGCTATAATTAATGAAGATAAAACAATTACCTTTGCAATTACAATTTTACGATGTGTTGAATGGTTGTCTCGTGATGATTTTATCACGCGAAAATCTCATGCAGGACCAGATTTAAATACGCCAGGAGCTCAATGTCTCGGTAAGCATGAATTTGATTTAGCAATTGTTACTACTTCAGAATCAAGCTGGTTGGATTCTAAAATACATGTAAAAGGAAAAGAATTTAATAATCCTCTAAAACCCATTTTTCCCCAAATGGTTAGAAGCCCTTTAAGGGTCTCAGATAAGATCATATTGAAACCTACGGGATCAATTTCATATTTTCCTAAAGTCGACAAGAGAAAAGTTGAAACCTATCTCCCCTCTATTTTGAGTTTTCTTGAAATAGATAATAGAAGTGTAGTCTTGAGTGCTTTAAAAAAATCAGAGGAGGGAAATTATTTAATTATAAGAGTTTACAACATAACCTCCATTCTCCAAAAGGCAAGGGTAATCTTTTACGATGAAATTTCGATTAAAAATGCTAAAATTGTAAATCTACTTGAAGAAAAACCTAAAAATGAAATCAAGGCAAAAATTAATAGTTTTAACAAAAATATACTTGAAGTAGCGTTAGAACCACACGTAATTGCTACATTTAAAATAGATTTTGAATTATTAATGTGAAAAATAGAAATGTGGAAAGAAAAAATTAGAGAATTAGTAAAAGAATTTAAACATCCCGCTTGGGGGTTCTCTCATTTCACCCGTGTTTATGAATTATCAATAGAATTAGCAAAAGCCCAACAAGCTGAAATTGATCATAATTCATTGTATGCTGCGGCATATCTGCACGATATTGGTGCTTTTAAACCTTATAGTCAGAAGGGTAAAGATCATTCTGATGTTGCAATTGAAAATTGTGATGAGATACTTGGTTCTACCGATTTCCCATCGGACAAAATTCCATTGGTTAAAGATATAATAAAAAGTCACATGTTCTATGTAAAGCCAAAAGATAATATTGAGTCTAAAATTTTTCATGATGCTGATACATTAGATTTTTTAGGATCTATTGGTATTACTCGTATCCTTTCAATTGTGGGAAAAGAAGAATGGACTCCAGATTTAACAAGCGCCATCAAGCTAATTAAAAGATTCTGTTCAGAGTTGCCTCAATTGTTAGTTACTGAAAAGGCGCAGGAAATGGGAAAAATTAGAAAAAAAGAAATGGAAGGTTTTTTGAAAAATTTAGCAGATGAAACTAGTCAATTTGAATTAATTTAATATATCACCCATTGACAAAAAAAGAAGAATTAATTTATAGAAAACCAAATGAGGGAAGATATATAATCGACATCCAAGCATAGAAAATACTTAAGAAGATCGTAGAGCCCAAAATATTACGTCCTGACCACATATAGACCCATGTCGTTGTAAATTGTTGAAGAATTGAAAATACAACCCAAACAGATAGGTAAAGCGCATTTTTAGGCATGTAAACCAGGTTGATCCAACTAAAAAGCTTAATCATAGCAATTAGGAAATTATCCATGAAAATTCCAATACATACCATGGTGAAATATTCTATAGATCGGTTTGAAGTTTTTAATCCCCCCTGAACGTTTCTAATATAGAATTCTTTAATTAAAAAAAAGGGAAAAGAAATGAGTATTATTCCTATCATCGTCAGAATCTCACTTAGGTTTGGTAAAATGTTCTGTGGGGTCCAGTGCCAAGTTATAGCAAAAGAGAGTATTATTAGTAAACCCGCAAGAACTCCATATATCATTGAACGTCGAGAATTCGTTAAGCACATCTCCCTAATTTTTAAAGGAAAACTTATAATGGAGAGCTTTTCTTGTTTGTGAAGTATCAAGAAGTTAAATATAATAAGCGTTCCTATTGCAGTTCCAATAGTAAGTGTTAATATTAGACTTGTTGTGGTAAGAGATATAACACCTTTTAAGATGTTAGATAGTACTAAGAATATTAAAAATCCGATTAGTATAACATATATAGCATAATAACTTATTAGGTTATGAATCGGAATTTCTCTAGCTTTGTCATAAAGCTCTTTTTCTGGATAAGAAATTTTATATTTAAAAAGAAAATTGCTAAGATATACTATTAATGTAAAGCTGAGTAAAATGATACCGAATAGAGAGATATAAGAAAAAATTTGAAAGAACGGTACAGTTATGAAAATATCACTAGCAATGCCCCCATTAAAAGCTTGCTCAAACCATTGAACTGTTTGGTAAACAATTGAGGGGTCCATAACTTCAAATAAATGCTCAGAAAAGGATCCAATAAACCCTTTTGTGTTATTTCCACCATTAAAATCACCATAATAAATTTCTCCGATTTTAACATTTTCTTGGCCAGTATACATCCTCAGGGCTTCAAGGAGATCTTCTTCCGTTACAAAGTGCTCAAATTTTCCAATTGCCATTAAGAGATTCGAAATACCTGTAACATTTGAAGGTAACCTCCCAATTGCCACAGTTGCATTAATTCTATTTGGGTAAGCCCTTGCTAATGCAAGTGCTATTCTAGCGCCTAAGGAATGCCCAACAAGCCCAATTTCGGTAATATATGGTAAATTATATTCAAGGTAATCAACTGCTGCATTCATATCATTGATGAATTCACTATTCAAAATAGTACCACCAGAAGTTCCGTGTCCTCGAAAATCTATATTTATTACTGTAAATCCACGTTTAACAAGCTCTATACTCAATGGATGCATGTGATATTTGTTGCCAGTAAAGTAATGACCAACTACTATCCCCCCATGGTTTTTTTCTCCTTTAGGTGTGTATTTAAAAGCGCTGATATAGGTTCCATCCTCAGATTCAAGTGATAACGGTTCAATAGTGTATGAATAGTACGAATTAGAAATATTAATTAAAATAAGATGTGGTATTAAACCGATAATAATTAAAGATATGCTTATTAATAATAGCAATCTTTTTTTATTAGAACGTAGTTTTGCCATAAAGTAATTCTACCAAAATAAAAACTCTAATTATAAGATGTGAATATATTTCTTTTTATCAAATTTTCAATAATATTTATGTCCTTCTCTAATAATTAATAATATTGAAAATTGGAAAGTGTTTTTATTTAGCTGAAAGTTTTATCATTTAATTTAAGTATAAATTAAATTATTATTAACTTGAAAAGTGCAATTCAATGAAATTCACTGAATATACAAAGAAATATATCCCTAAAATTAATAATGCGATTCAATCGATTTATGATAAGAAACTGAATAGTGTAGAAAATTTATTTTTAAAAAATTACTATTCAGAGTTAAAAGATTACTTTCTATCGGGTGGTAAGAGAATCAGACCATTGTTATGTATTACTACTTATAACGCTTTTAGTAAAAATTACGATGATAAGATTGTTTTACCAAGTGTTGGGGTAGAATTCCTTCACAATGCTTCTTTAATTCACGATGATATTATTGATAAGGATGATTTTAGAAGAGGTAAACCTGCTTTTCATTATCGATTTCGAAATTATCATGAAAAACATGAGTTTAGTAAAATGAATGCCAATGATTTTGGCAATTCAATTGGAATAATTGGAGGAGATTCGGCTTTTTTTATTGGATTAGAAGCGTATCTTTTCAATGATTTTGAAAGGGAATTAAACTTAAGAGCTATTAAATATTATGAAGAAGCATTCATGGAGATTTCTAATGGAGTCCTTATTGAAACAGATATGGTAAATCGAAAGAACCTGACTATTTCAGATTA
>CAYZTE010000012.1:25655-28749 GCA_964481225.1 uncultured archaeon
ATTGAAGCGTTAAATAAATTAACGGATAAAGATAGGAAAAGGCTTGATGAATTAATTGAAACCCAAAATATGAGGGAGGATGATGTTGAGGAAGTTAAAGATCTATTTATTAAATCAGATGTTATTAACTCTTGCAAGACATTAGCAAATTCTTATTATGAGGAGGCTAAACACGTACTTGATGAATTACAATCAAGTATTAATCCCTCAGAAATAGAATTTTTTGAGGATTTATTAGATTTTGTGACGAAGAGAAATTATTAAAAATATCCAATTTCTTAAATTTTTAAATAATCTGGATAGGAAAATATTAATTTTAAACAGCAAATATTAAAATTCATGTTATATTCCTAATTTTGAAATATTTCAAGGTAAAACTATAGTTAAGTAAACAATTTAAAGAAGATTTTCATTGAAAGTTCTCCAAGATATTTGGATTCTGGAAAAATCGGGAATAGTTGTTTTTCATAGAGACTTCAATGAATCTGTAGCTCCGCAACTTTTTGGAGCAATGATGAGTGCATTAAATATGTTTTCAGAGGAATTGTCTGATGGTGGTTTATCCAATTTTGAATTAAAAAATAGAAGATTTACCTTAATCAAGAAGAAGAATCTTCTTTTCGTTTCCAATTCTTCAAGAAAGTTCAATCAAAAGAAAGTAAATAAAGAACTAAAAAAAGTTTCAAAGAAATTCTTGAAACTTTATTCTGAAAAATTAGAAAATTATAAAGGTGAAGTTGGTGCATTTTCCGAATTTGAAAATGTCATCAAGAATGCCTTAGAAGATAAAACTTAAGAATTCTAGAACAATCTTACTCAAGAATCGGTCTATAAAATTTTTTAATATGTCGAATGTTGATTTTTTATCATGACTAAATTAAAGAATCCAATTCCAGAAGAGATTGCTTTTCAGATATGTGAAGAAATAAGAGAAAAAAACAGTAAAAAGAAGTTCAGTTTAGCAAAAGGTCAATGTTGGGGCTGCATTAAATATGCTGATAAAAAAGGAAACATAAGAAATAGATGCATATTTGGTAAAGAAGATAATAGAGGTTGTCAGCTGGTGAACAAAATTTTTGATGCTAGGAAATGAAGATATTCATTGAATTATCAATTATGCTCATCTATTGATTTAACCATCTATACAAGTCTCCAAGAATAACATATTTTTTACGATTATTATGCAATTCACTTATATTTTTAAGATTCATTAACCATAGACATGAACGAAATTCATTTTTCAATGTTTTTATTTCTCTAATTGTGTTAGATATTGAATTATTTTTCTGATCTTTCCATGCAGACAAAAGAAATCTATAAGCGAAACCTCCAACATTAGCCCCCAATGCAATAGATTTAGCAATATCTATTCCAGTTCTTAAACCGCCCGTTGCAATTATTAATTTATTAGATACATTTCTGACATTAACAATGCTAATGGGAGTAGGTATGCCCCATTCCCTAAATACATCAGCAGGATTTCGAGTATATTTTTGATTATCAAAATTATCACGTTTGGCTTCTATTGCTGCAAAACTTGTTCCACCAGTTCCTCCAACATCAAATCCATCAAATCCTAATTTATCAAGTTGTAATGCAAGATCTTGATTGAATCCAGTCCCAACTTCTTTTGCTATTATGGGGGTTTCATTTAATTCCCGAATATTTTGGAACTTTTTATAAAATAGTTTAAATGAGATATCTCCTTTATCTTGAAGTAATTCATGTAGCGCATTAAAATGAACTGCCATGACATCAGCCTTTACCATCTCGATGCATGTATTATAATCCTCAATTTTAAAATTAGAATTACTCAATTGCCCTATACCGATATTTCCAATGACAGGAATATTTGGTGCAACTTCTCTTACAATACTAAAGGACTTTTGAGTTGAAGGGTCTATTAACCCAGCGCGTTGGCTACCAACACTCATTATTATGTTTTCTGCTTCTGCAGCTTTTGCGAGAATCTCATTAATTTCTTTAGATATAGGATGGCCCCCAGTGATAGCTGAAATGCATATAGGAGCTGAAATCATTTTATTAAAAAATTTAAGAGAAATGTCAATTTCTTCAAAATCATATTCAGGTAGTGGATTATGAATTAATTTTATATCTTTAAAGTAATTTTTTGAATGTTGTACATCAAATTCTAGGGGAATTTTTAAATGATCTAATTTTCTTTCTCTAATATCTTCCGATTCTTCCTTGTCATTAAAAACCTTAATGCTTGTACTTTTTACATCTTGACTTTTTAAAGCTTTAATAATAAATCCCTCTTTCAATCCATTTATTATCTGAACTGGAATATTTAATTTACAGATTTCCTTTATTGTGGAAAGTTTTCCACTGATACCGCCCGTAACATCTATTTTTTGGCCTAAATCAGCTAAATTGATATCATTTAGATCTCGTGAGTTAATCTCAGTTGCTAGTTTAACATTATCATTCTCTTTAACAAATATTCCATCTTCTTCAATTGCAAAAACAGCTTTTGATACGCAATATTTTTGAAGGTTTTTACACAGTTCTAAGATAATGCGATCTCCTGAAATAATTGAAAAAGAACCCTGTCTATCGAAAAGTATATCCCCATATAATACAGGTAGAATTCCAAGATCGAGTGAGGTTTCAATTGTAGCAATTGTTTGAGGAGATGTATCTTGTAAATTCTTGATAAATATACTAGAAGGCTGAATTGAAATTGCCGGGAATTCCTTTTTTAAAAAATTTTTGATAATAAACGTGTTGAGTTCATTCATTTTATCATGAGTTTCAGAAAGACCTAATAGTTGATTTTTAACACTTGGATTTATTCCATTAAAGAGATTGTATTTTTTTGCAATTGGATGGCCAAACGACCCACCACCATGAATTAATACTAATTTCTTTCCACTCTCTATAATTTGTTGAATTGAATCATTCACTACCTTTTCTCTAATTGAGAATGGCTTGTTTTTATCAGTTATTAAGCTTCCACCTAATTTTAAAATGAGAACTTCATCCAATTTTTATCTCAGCTTCATGAATTTGCGTTAAAAAACTTAAAAATCTTATGTGTACTAAAATTGAATATTATTTTTATAATTTAAAA
>CAYZTE010000013.1:0-27788 GCA_964481225.1 uncultured archaeon
AGCTGGAGAGCGATTCCAACAATGTAAATACTTATTACTAGATATACCCATCGAACAATACTTGCAGAAGAAGTAGTGAAAAGAGCTCTAAGTAACAATTCTACAGCCATAGAATATTTATCAATATTAGTTACTTTCCTCTCTCATCTGATAATAATATTTATTTTAAATCTGGGTTATTACTAAGATTTGACTTAAAATAAGGAAGAAAATTATTCATATAATTGAATACTGCATGGAAAAACTGCAGTTTTAGGAGATTCTCCATAAATCTTAGTTAATTCAGCAATTAATTTATCCCAATCATCGAAAAGCTTTACTGACTTAGGAAAAAAATGATATAAATCTGATTCACTGATATTGGGAGAAAAGAAATAAACTTGTTTTCTCTTGACGAAAGCTTTCCAGAGAATTCCATCTCCAAAATTAGAATATAATTTTGCTCCCGTCTCAGCTATAAGACTGTGATATCCACGGCCTTCATATGAAGATGACATAAGTACTATACTGCCTTTTCGATCAAGTATTTTGTTAGGAGCAGTCATTAAAAAATTAAATCCTTTAACCGCTTGATTTAGCTCAGAATCTTCAGGAAACAAATTAAAGAAGCATATTTGATTTTCAAGCGAGACCTTAGTGCCATAATTCTGCTTTGCGATTTCCATCGCCTTTCTATGAGCGTCTCTAAAATGTCCAGACGTTATAGCAGCTATTCCTCCTCGTTCAGTTAAAATTACATTTATAGAAAAATCTAATCCTACTTTATCCGCTATTTCTTCGATATCTTTTCGAATATTCGTCATTCTACCTATTCCTGCTCCCACTCCTCTCATACCTGCAGAATGATTTGCTTCAAGAGTACGAATCCCACAGACTCCTGGTAATACAATTTTAGCACCTCCTCCAAATCCCGCTAGAGGATGTGGTATTACACCTCCTAAAGAAATCTTTAAATCAGAATTGACATAGGTTGTATTAACATCTATAGGAGTACCTATACAGGATTCACCAAGATTAGTTAAATTCTCATAAGGATGGTGATTCTCGATGTTAATCGTATCTACAATATCCATTCCTAATTTTAGAATGCAATCATGCCTATTCATTGGTCGATGAGCACCTAATGCCAATAGGATCGTAATCTGGTCTTGTGTTATACTTGCTTTTTCTAATTCCTCAAGGACATGTGGTATTATTTTATACACAGGAGTAGTTCTTGTCATATCGTCAACAACAATCACAACTTTTTCTTTTCCCTGTGCTAATTCAGATAGTTTTGGGGTTCCTATTGCATTTTGAGTACTTTTTTTGATTTCATCATCTGATAATTCTGGTACATTAGCCCCGTTCATCTTGCATATCGCTACATCCCAAGAATCGGGAAATATTAACTTTAAAGTTTCTGGCTCCCGCCAAGCTGCCCAAGGTACTTCAAATTCTTTCATTTTTAACGCTAATTTTAATTATTATTATTATTTTTTCATATAAATTATTGATTAATTTAAAATTATTAAACATTAATAATTCCGTTCTGCTAACTGAATACTACACGGAAAAACAGCCGCTTTTGGAGATGCTCCATGTTCTTCACTTAACTTTTGAATTAAATCATCCCAATTGTCAAATAATTTTACTGATTTTGGATAGAAATGATATAAATCGTGTTTACTTATATTTGGAGAAAAGAAATATACTTTTCTTTTCCCTACAAAAGCTTTCCATATAATACTATCACCTAAATTAGTATATAATCTTGCTCCAGTTTCTGCAACAAGACTATGATATCCACGTCCTTCATGTGAAGATGACATTAATACAATACTACCTCTTCGATCGAGGATTTTGGCTGGTGCTGACATCAAAAAATTAAAACCTTTCTTTGATTGATTTAAATCAGAATCTTCAGGAAATATATTAAAAAAGCAGATTTGATTATCAAGAATTATTTTAGTGCCGTAAACTTTTTTTCCTAACTCTATAGCCTTTCTATGAGCGTCTATGAAATGTCCGGAAAAAATCCCTGCAATTCCTCCATTTTGGGTTAAAATTACATTAATTGAAAAATCCAAACCTACTTTTTCAGCAATTTGTTCAATATCTTTTTGAGCTTCAGTAATCTTTCCGATTCCAGCACCAATCCCTCTCAACGCAGCAGAATGATTTGCTTCAAGGGTTCGAATGCCACATACACCAGGAAGTACAATTTTAGCTCCTCCTCCAAAACCCGCAAGTGGATGTGGGATTACACCGCCTAATGATATTTTTAAATCAGAGTTAATATAAGTTGTATTGACATCTATTGGCGTACCCTTACTTGATTCACCTAAACTCGTCAAATTCTCGTATGGATGATGGTTCTCAAAATTAAACGAATCTACAACATCCTTTCCTAATTTTAAAATGCGATCCTGCCTATTCATGGGTTTATGAGCACCTATAGCTAATAATAGTGTAATTTGGTCTTTCATTATATTTGCTTTTTCTAATTCCTCAAGAACATATGGTATTATTTTGTACACAGGAGTAGTCCTTGTCATATCATCTACAACAATAACTGCATTTTCTTTACCTTTTGCCAATTCAGATAATTTAGGTGTTCCAATTGGATTTAGTATACTATTTTTAATATCCTCATTAGTTAATTCTGAACCACCATTCATTTTACATTCAGATACATTCCAAGAATCAGGAAAAGCCAATTCCAAAAATTCAGGTTCTCTCCAAACAGCCTTAACTCATCCGAAAAGATCCAATTAGAAATTAATTCATTTTTTTTATTTTTGTAACTTTTAAAAAGTGTTTCTACAAAACTTTTCCAATTTATTTTTGAAAGTTACATGTATTTCATTCGACCTAATCGTGATAATTTCAATTGTTTACGATCTCTAAACAATGCTTGAAAAGGATTTTTCTTAGATTTTTCTCATATTTTTTCCATTTTCGTTAGACATCCATAGAAATAGAAGAAGATCGAGAAGCCCCCTCTATCTCAACTTTTTTCATTTACAATTAGTATTATAATGATCATGGTCATTGACTTGCTATTGAACGAGTTGATGAAATTTTTAGCCTTCTTCCTACGGGATTTTCATTTAATTTTCATTAGATACTTTTTAATCTACATTGACATGGATTAAGTATTTAAACCCATCGAAATCCAATAAATCTTTACTTTAATTTTTTTATATTTTTAGTCAAAATGTTATGTGTGACTCTCTAATTATATTTTACTAAAGAACTTAGAGGATCAATGAGTGTTCTAAGTTTGAAATGGCGCGGCTAGCGGGATTTGAACCCGCGTCGCAGGAGTGACAGTCCCGAATGCTTTCGGTTAAGTAAACAGAATTGTAATGCTTAAAGACCGGGCTACACTATAGCCGCAAAAAATAATAGTTATTTAACAAAAGGAATAAATGAAAATATAAAAATTTTTTTCTGAATGGCTTGTAATACACCAATATAGAAAAATTTATATTGTTATAAGACGATGTAGATTATAAGGAATATTTAGGTATAACACTATATTATATTGTAGATTTTATCAGAAGTATACATGCTCGATTCAAAAAGTTTCAATTCGGTAATACACGACTTGGAAAATAACAATGGAGAATTTATAGAAACATTAGATAAAATCATAAAAATAGGAGTAGGCATTGTCAAAACTACGGAGGATCTTAAGGAAGAGATCATTGATTACAATGATATTTACCAAATTTTCATAACTGACGTTAATTTTAATTTTTGGTTTAAAATTTCAAAGGGAGCAATGATATATAAAAAGGGTGTTAACAGAGATGCTTCGTTTCGGGTAAAATACACAAAGGACATACTTATTAAAATTCTTACACGTGAAATGCATGGAACAGATGCTTACATGAAAGGAATAATCAAAGTAGATGGAGATCTTACTCAGGGCTTAAGATTCATTAAGTTATTCAGGATGATTATAGCGTATATTAATAACGGTATAAAGAAAATATCGTAAACTGCTTCTTGTATACTTCTTATTTTATAGTAATATTATACCCTATTTTATTGCAAAAATTTTTTTGAAATAAAGTACAATAGTATTATAACTTATTTATGATGTTTAAGAGATTAAGATTTTGGTAAATGATGTTGACAGCTTTTCTGAGAGTTATAACCTCCAGACTCAAAAAAGGGCCTGTAATCTAGTCTGGATTTCTGTTTCCAATAAGGAAAAAAAACAGAAAGGGTGCCCGGCTTCGGACTGGGATATCGGGGGTTCGAATCCTCCCAGGCCCATTTATGGATAAATAAGAATTGATTGAAATTCCTAAATTCTTGTTAAATAGATAAATGCTATTAATTATCCAATTCACATCAAAATGAGTAATTGAAAACAGGCCAACGTTTTTACGTTAAAATCATTTATAACAAATTTCGTAAATCCTAAACCTTTCTGATTTTTTGGGCTTATCTTAATTAGATAAGCCCTAAAATTCTTTATAGAATATAATTCAAAGATTATAATTAAGGATAAAAATGTGGAAATCGATCTTCTTTCGAGTCTTTCGCATGATTTGAAAGAACCATTAACCTCAATTAAAGGGTATTTACAATTAATAATCGAGGCATACAGTGAAACGTTAGGGAGTAATGTATTAACTATTATAAATAATGTATTAAATCAATGTTTAGTCCTTGAAAAAAAAATTATTGAATATTTAGATAAATTTGAAACTGAGAAGGAGGAAGAAGTTGAGAAACGGAAGCTTGATTACGATATTCTCTTGATTGAAGATGACGTTGAGACAGTGAATCTTTTAACTTCCTATTTCGAATCTATTGGGGTCTCCAGCAAGGGTGTTTTAAGTGGTTATAAAGGCCTTAAAGAGATAAAAAAGTATATCCCAAAATTGGTTCTTCTCGACATTATACTTCCAGATATAAATGGTTATGAAATTTTGAGAAGAATTAGAGCCAATGACAAACTAAAAGATATCCCTGTATTTTTCTTAACCGCGATACCTAATGTTGAGGTAGAAAAAAAGACTAAAGAATTAGGTGCTACAGGTTCAATATTAAAACCATTTAATTTGTCTGATTTTGATATTGTTTATAAATATTTAAAAAACAACCAATAATTTTCTTGTTTGTTTCTATGAAACGGATTAGTTTTTTCCATCGATCTTGTATGCTAAATGCTTATTATTTAACAAAGGTAAATTAATTAATATCTTTATGGTTTTGCTTTAAAATTGTCTTTTGAATTTAAGATTTAGTTAATTTTTCATAAAAGGTTTCTGTTTTCATCCAGAGTTATTTGTTGTCAAAGTTCTATTTTTTTGTCAAAAATAAAATTTATATATTTGAGTTGTGATGTTTTTATTAACACAAAATAATCTTTTAGCACAAAAAACTAATTTAGTAATTCCATGATATCCTTAAACGAGAATTATCAAAACCTAAAAAATAATTCGAAATTACTACAAATACAAGGTATTTGTATTTTAGAGTTAAGTTCAAGTGGAGATCTTGAAATAATTTTCAAGAAAGGTATGTATCACGTCTATTAAAAAAATCATAGATTTATATAAAGGTACCATTTTCAAGAATAAACAAGGTTACATAAAAGGTAATGTAAGTAATCTCAATATATATATATGTTTTTTTGATAAACTAAAAGGGAACAAAACAGTAATAATATATGTTGATAAGGAAAAGAATGGCTTAAATTATTCAAGATTAAATAGTTTTTCAGAAAAGCTCTTCATTAAGAGATGTTTAAATGCCCCAAATTCAGATATAGAATACATTTGCAACAGATCAATTGAAATCCCTAGGGCTAAAGGAATAATTGGAATTCTTATTTTAGATAAGAGAGGATTATTATTCTTTTCAAAAGTGAATAAAAAAAGAAAAAATATTTCTAAAAATATTTTTCAAATCGCTGGATTTATTTCTGCTTTATTGATATATTCACAAGATTTTATTGGCAGCGAAGGATCAGGATTAAAGTTAGAAGATATCGATCTTGGAAATCATCATTTATACGTGAATATGAAAAATGATGTGATTTTTGCGTATTTAGTTGAAAAAAGTAATTGCTCTGAAAGCATTGAAAGATACATGCATATTATTGTTGAGAACTTTTTAAATAAGTATTATAATACATGTATTAAGAATTTCAATGGCAATTTAGCACCCTTTCACGAATTTGAACAGGTAATTGATCAATATTTTGAGATATAGTTCTTTTCTCTAACTGTCTAAATAATTGAAATTATTAAACTAAACATCTGATAAATTATTTAACTCTAGATATATATTTTAATTCAAGGATTTTAATTAGTAATTGAGATTTTCTCTATATTTTTACCCAAAATTATATATAAAAAAACCAATAAATTATATCACAATGACTGTTATATTAGACCTTGACTTAGTTCTTGATAATTTGATTAAGGAATTCGGTACAGGGATTTATTTTGTATTAATCACATCTGAAAATGGGGCTGTTATTAAATCCTATATAAATGAGGAATTCAATAAGACTTCTATCGGGTTAAATGTATCACAATTGTATGAGTTAGCAGAAGAAATAACTTCAGAAATAGGAGTCCATAACCCTGATTTTAATGTAATTCATTCGGATAATTTTTACGTTATTTCTATAAAAATATTACAAAAAATCGTAATCCTCTTAACTGAGGACCAAATAGATTTTTCTTCAGTTTTTGAAGTAATAAATAGTTGTATTATAACAAATTAATCAATTCTATTTGTTCTACCTTACTCTGTTTTAAGTTTTTCTAAAAAATAAAAATTGTATAATGATTTTGTTTTTAGGGAGGATATCTCATATTGTAAATGCTCTTTCCTCCATTTAACGGCCCTTTAATATAAGGTTCAAGCTCTTTCGAATCTCTTTCGGTAATTCCTTCAATTGGAGGTAATTTTCCAGGAGGAAATGTTTTAAGAATATCATTAACAAGTTTTTCAAGGTAATCCAATAAAGCTTCAATACCTGGTTTTCCTTTCTCAAAAGTTGCTTTACTTGGGCACCCAACATTCCCCTCCGGATAAGCAGCAACTTCTATTGGCCCAAATCCTACTTGACCATACCATTTGATAGGTCTTTGATATACATTACCAGCCTTATCAACATGGCCTTCTGGCATCCATCCAACAGGCTCGTTATCACAAGCATTTTCTAGTTTTATCATTTCAGGAAATAAAGCCATAGAAAATGAAGTTTCAGCCTCATCTGCATGAATAAAAGGTGTTTCAAATGGTCCACCATGTTCTTTATCCATACAATGATTTGGAATAGCATGGTACCAGTTAACATTACATATTACTGCTGGAAGTTGATAATTCTTAGCCCACTCATGAATTGCTGAAGGAATAACATATTCCTGACCATGTCCATTTAATAGAATTTGCTTTCTAAAACCCATATTCCACAATCCTGCAATCACAGCTCTTACCATCCCTTTAAAGATTTTTTCGGGTACAATAATTGAACCTGGCATTCCAACATGATGATAAGGATGACTTCCATACCATATTGGTTCTGCAACGGTACAACCTGTTTTTTGAGCTACTAATTCTGCCATTCTTGTGACTAAAAATGTATCTTCTCCAATACATGCTGCTGGTCCATGATTTTCAGTAGAGCCTACAGGTATTATAATCACATCATTTTCTTTTAAACGTTCATTGATTTCAAGAATTGACATCGTTTGAAGATAAATACTATCTGGAAGATCCATGTGCCCTTCTTTGGGTGGTAAATTCCAATTGCTCATTTTTTCATTTTAACCTCTAAAATTGAATTGTATTAATTATAAAATAGGCTCATATATGTTAAACTTTTTAATAATCCTATATAATTAGAATTATATGCGATTGAGTATAGTATCTGCTCTCGATGAATCCAAACGCAATCAAGAAGATATAATGAAAAAGTTTACTTATTTATGTGATTTTTTAAAACCATTAAACTATGATGGAATTGAATTAAGTTTATTGGAACCAGAAAAAATTGATGCTAAAAGGATTGAAGAAATTCAAGGATCTTATGAAATGGAAATCCCAGCATTGGGAACGGGAAATACCTTTATAAGATTTGGCTTTTCATTAGGACATGTTAGTGAAACTATGAGGAAAAAAGCTATTGAAAGAATAGAGAAATATATAGAATTTGCCTATAAGGTCAGATCGAAAGTTATAATAGGATTAATTAGGGGGCGTTATAATTTTGAGAGCAGTCAAAAGAAAGAGAAGATAAACATCAAACAATCGTTAAGAGAATGTTGCAGATTAGCAGAAGAACATGATGTTGAATTACTTCTTGAACCTATTAACCGATTTGAAGTAGATTCTTATAATACAATCTCAGAATCAATAGAATTGATAGAGGAAATCGGTTTTAAAAATTTAAATCTTTTAATAGATACTTATCACACTTATTTAGAGGAAGATCCTGGTTATATTTGGGATTATTTAAAAGAAATAGCTCATAAAGTTTCTCACTTGCATTTAGCAGATTGCACGCGGAGGGCTCCAGGTACGGGACATTTTGATTTCAGAACGTTTTTAAAAATTTTTAAAAATGCTGGCTATAATAGTTTTGCATCAATTGAAACTATCATGAAACCCTCTTTTGAAGAGGTAGCAATGGAATCTGCAAACTACTTGAGAATGATTTTGTAAATCCTTAATTTTTATATTATTCAGAAAAAAAAAGAATAGAAATAAAATATCAGTTATTTTTAATTTTATTTTATTTCGATTACTTGTTTTTCTGTTGTTTCAGTAGTTTTTTTGGGTATTTTTAATCTTAGCACTCCATTCTTAAAACTTGCATCAATTCCTTCAATATTGATATCTTCAGGTATGAGGAAACTTCGATAAAAGCTAGCCGAACTAAACTCGCGTCTTAAATATTCCCCTTTTATTTCCTTATCCTTTTCTTTTTTCTTATCCTTCTTTTCTTTATCCTTTTTTTCTTTCTCTTCTTTTTTTTCTTTTTCTTTCTTTTCTTCTTTTTTATCTTTATGTTTTATAGTTTTTTCACCGATTATTTCCAAGATACCTTCTTGCAATGTAATTTCAACGTTTTTTTTATTCAGACCTGGTAATTCAATGAATAAATAAAATTCATTTTCGCTTTCAATAATATTAGTCAAGGGAGTTCTATAAATTAGTTCACTTTCTATTATTTCTAAAGATTCAGCTGGTCTAATCCTAAATGAACCCCAAACAGAATCTTCTGTAATTGTATCTGTTGATTGATTTAATGGAAAAGATTGTTTCTTTTTTAATCTTACTTCTTGTTCCTTTTTTTCTTTTTCAAAACGTTTTTCATCTTCCATTTTATCTTTTTTTAATTCTGTTTCCTCAAAATTTTCTTCATTCATATCATTCTGTTTTTCATTCATTATATTAGCACTTCCACAATTTCATTTTCAAATAACATAAATTGATTAAAATAGTATAAAAAATTTTTAATGGGAATCAATTTAATATCTTGTTATAATTGTAATAGAAGCAAAATAAGTATTACTAGTCAAATTTTATTGAAATTTTGCAATTCTTTTTATCTGTCTGCAAGAGTTTAAGGTTTTCAGAAACATCATCAAGGGATATTTCTTTTGTGATCATGGGAGTCATATCCATACCAGCTGCCATGCAATTAATTACATTTGGAAAATTACCATGACCAGAATGACCTTGAGAGCCCACAATACAAGCTCTTCTTACTTGAAAATATTCACCACAAACGGGCATCTTTTCCTCTGCTCTTGCTACAATGACGACCGTACTATTAACTGTTTTACATTCCCAAATGGCATTTTGAATTTCGTCTGTTACAATATGCGGAAGCCCTGTTGCCTCGAGATATAATGCTGCACCCTCTTTATCAGTACATTCTTTTATTTTTTCCACAAAATCTTCTTTTAATGGATTAATTACATGATCTGCACCCATCTTTTTTGCTAGAGATGCTCGACTTTTTTCCGGTTCTGAAACTATGCACATAGCAGCTCCAGCTGTTTTTAATATCTTTGTTGCAGCTAAACCAATAGGACCAGCTCCTAAAATAACCACATTTTCTCCTGGTCGAATTCCTCCTCCCCTTTCGATAACTGCATTATAAGCAACTGAAGTTGGTTCTACTAAGCTCCCGATTTTAAATATATCATTATATTTTTCTTCTAGTTTTGCTAAACTCCAACATAATTTTGCTGGAACAGCGATAAATTCAGCATAGGCACCATCAATAGAAAACCCAATTTCCTGTAATCTTTCACAATGATTTGGAAATCCATCACAACAAGGTTTACACTCGCCACACCAGACCATTTCTTCTACTGTTATTGGTTCTCCTATTTCATATGGGTTTCCAGTTCTCTTATTTATTGCCTGCGTTCCAACTTCTACGATTTCACCAGCAAACTCATGTCCAAGGGTGACGGGGAAAGCTGTTAAACCAGGATAATAAATATAGCCATCTTCATATGTTTGAGCCATATGGACATCAGAGCCACATATTCCACATCTCTTTACCTTAATTAATACTTCGTTAGTTTTGATTTGAGGCTTTTTTTTCTCAACAACTCTAACTTTTGGATTTCTCCATACCTGGGAACCTAAATAAGTCAATTTTCGATCAATATCTTTACTCGCTAGTTTAAAATCAGGTTTAGGATCCCATTCTGCCGATAATTCAACAGCTTTCATTTTAGATTATACTTCTGTATTTAACTTTTTAAATTAATTATAAAAAAAAAAAATTTAATTTGTTTATTCAATATTTTTCTCTTTTAAGAAGAATGTCATTATAAAAGCTATCAAAAGAAATATTGCTTGAATTAGTAAAGCAGGCCAGTAATCATTGCTCACTTTGGCATCCTCTAAACTGAGAATTAATAAAATTCCTCCTATTTGGCCAACCATCATCAACATTCCATTAGAACTTGCTTCTGGTACAGGTTTTGTTATATCCACAGCATATTCTAAACCAACCGGAGCTGCTGAAAGTAACCCAAATCCAAAGAGAAATCCAAAAATATTTAACACGGTTTTATCAGAAGCAGATGGAACTGTAATAATGAATAAAGAAATTGTAGCTATTATAAGAGAAATCATTAGTAATATCTTACGTTTTTTGTATTTATCAGATAACATAGACATAATCACACAACCCGCAATCCCCCCTAATAACATAAAAGCCCCAAATATTCCGGCGAAATCTTCGCTATGACCTCTTGGTTCTACTATTCCTTCTATAAAAGTCGTAATTGTATTAAAAATTCCTAACCCTAAGAAGAAGAGAATAAAGAGAAGAATAAAATATCTATTTGTAAATAATTTCTTCAAGCCTTCAAACATAAACACTTTTTCTTCCACGATTTCTTTTGATGGAGGTGTTGGCGGTTTATTTTTCACGAGTACCACAAAAAAAACGCTTACTATAAGGGAAATAATTCCATATATGAGTAACATTGGCAAAAGATCACCATCAACAACTAGGAGTGGAGTAATAAACATACCTAGAGCAATCCCTAGAAATAGTGAGATTAAAGCAAGCCCTGAAGCTGTCGTTCTTTCATTATCAGGAAACCAATTAGCAGATAATTTTGTCACTGCATTGAGAATAAATGGTTGCCCCACGCCAATTCCTATTTGAAATAATAATACTAGTAAATAATCATCAAAGGCAAAAAATCTTAAAAATCCAAAAATCCCCGCGAGAATTGCTCCTATTCCGGCTCCTATTCTAAATCCAAATTTGTCAATCGCCCATGTTGATAAGAAAGTTATGGGAATATATACAACCATGAAACTCATTGCTAACAAATCAATAAAAAAGGGATCATCAACTCCATAAAAAGTTACAGCAAGACTTCTAACTGGAGCAAAACTTATCCATAAAATTTGCAATGTCATATTTAGAAACATAAATAGTACCAAAACAATCCATCGATAGCCATAAACTTGTATGTTTTTTTCGCTCATTAAACTAACACTTTTATTATTTGATAGTAAATTTTTAATTAATTAAATCAATTTAGACTTAAATAAATTTAAATCTTAATTTTTAATCAGAAATTTTAAAGTTAGTTGTATTTTCTATTGCTATGTATTTAAAATAAAATTAGTTTGTACGTGATAAAATATGGTGAATGCATTTACTGTTGGAGTAATTGGAGCTGGCAGAATTGGAAAAATACATATTGAAAACATTTTACGTAATATACCTGATTTAAAGTTAAAATTAGTTGCTGATATTAAAATAGATGATCAATTGAAAAAATGGGCCAACGAAATTGGTGTTTCTAAACTCACTCAAGATGCAAGTGATATTTTTAATGACGCAGAAATTAATGCTGTAATAATAGCATCATCTACAAATACGCATACTAGATTCATTCAAGAAGCGGCGCAAGCGAAGATAGATGTTTTTTGTGAGAAACCTATTGACACAGATTTGAAACGCATTAAAGAAACCCTAGAAATTGTTAAAAAAGAAGGGATAAAACTCATGATTGGATTTAATCGGCGATTTGACAGAAATTTCAAAAGAGTCAAAGAGATGATTACCTCAGGTCAAATAGGAACCCCTAATATTATCAAGATCACCGCTCGTGATCCTGCGCCCCCTCCAATCGAATATATTAAAGTATCGGGAGGTCTATTCTTAGATATGACAATTCACGATTGGGATATGGCCCGTTTTCAAGCAGGAAGTGAAGTTGAAGAAGTTTATGCGAGTGGAGCGGTTCTTATTGATCCTGAAATTGGGAAGGCAGGAGATATAGATACTGCTGTTGCAATTTTGAAATTTAAAAATGGTGCTATAGGTATGATTGACAATTCGCGTCAAGCAATATATGGATATGACCAGCGTGTTGAAGTTTTTGGTTCAAAAGGATGTGCGATAGCAGATAATGAACCTTCGAATACAGTGCGTCTATATACTGCTGATAAAACAAACGAGGACAGCATCCCATACTTTTTCTTGGAAAGATATATGGGATCATATACCTCTGAACTACAATATTTCTTCGAATGTTTGCGTAATAATAAAGAAACATTACCAAACGGGGAAGATGGTTTGCAAGATGTTCTAATAGCGATGGCTGCTCAGAAATCACATGAAGAGAATCGCCCTGTAAAGATTTCTGAAGTAGATAAATAAAAATGTTTAAAAAAAATCATTAGGTTGATGGCTTATATCATTTGATTTATCCTCATTTAAAGTATTGATTAAGAAAATTTTTCCCCCAAAGCAGTGTGTATTTATAGTAGATACTACTGGAGATGGAAAAGTAGATTCGATACAAATAAAAATGATTAATTTAGTGTTCCCTTTTGTAGTTCCTGAAAATATTGAGATAGGAGAATTTAATTTAAAGAGTTTTTATATTGACAATTTTGATTTATCTGAACACGTAAGCCTGTTTCTAGATGATAAACAAATTGATGTTTCAAAAGAATCCATAAATATTGAAACGATAAAGGATCGTGTTATAGTTTACCATAAGGGAGAATCATTTAAATTGGATGATATCATTGAAGGTAAATTCAACGGAAGAACTATAGCTTTAGGGGATAGTATTAGTCTTTTAATTAAGTTAGATACGGAGACTTTAAATGAATTAACTAAAGGTAAACACGTGTTCAAGATTGACAGTGAAATAATATCGAATCTCATAATTAATTTTGAATTAGACGAAACCAACATGAACCTAAAATTCGATCCAAATAATACTTAGTTATTAAACTTTTTAGGGATTTGTTTTTTACTTATCATTTTAGTCTCTTAAGATTTATATAGGAGTTTTTATGTTTAATTTCTGAATATTAAAAGAAGGTGTTATTATGGCAATTACTAAACTTTCTCATGATGCAAATATAACGTCTTCAGATGATTCTGCTAAAATTCGGTTTATCTGTCCAGTTTGCAAATCTGAGAAAACATTGCAGGTTCCAAAATCGGTTATTATTAAAGCAAAGAATTTAACTACTATGTCAATCGCTAAAGGTTTAGTATGCAACCACCAATTTCAAGCCTATGTTGATAAAAATTGCGCTGTTCGTGGTTACCAACGAGTAGACTTCGAATTTGAAAATGCCTCAGCAAGAGAAAAAAAATCTATCCCTAAAAATTTTAATAGAAATGATAAAAATCTATTTGAAAATTTAATTTTAGAAGGAAATTATCTTGAATATAGACCTAAACATGTTAACCAAAACAATTTTGAAATAAATAACCAAATTAAAGAAGAAAATCAATGTCAAAGCAAAAAAAGCAAACCAAAAAATAATGAAATGAGCCTTCAAGAAATATATGATGAGTTTTGGGAGTTCATTGATGATGATAATAAAGTGTTCAAGGATTTTATAATTAAAGACTTAAGAAGAAGCCGAACTCTATGATTTTTCCAAATAAAATGTAATTAATTGGATTTTTCTTTAAAGGTATTTACTATTCGCATCATGCATTCTGTCAATATCGATCTCGGGCATGCTACATTTATTCTCTCGAATCCTTCTCCACCCGGACCGAAGATACTGCCTTCATCTAAGGCAACCTTCGCTTTTTTAAGCAAAAATTCACGAAGTTCTTCATCATCCATGCCCAATCTATTAAAATCTAACCAAGCTAGATAAGTTCCTTCAGGATCTATAAAATCAACATCAGGGAGTTTTTCTCTAATAAATTCTCTTAAAAATTTGAAATTAGCTTCAATGTATTTCAATACCTGATCTAACCAATCTTCTCCTTCATTGTAAGCTGCCATTAAAGCAACGATACCAAAAGCATTAGGAATCATCACACCATTCCTGTTAAGCATGGTATTTGTGAATGATTCTCTCATCTTGTTATCCGGAATAATAATATTAGATGTTTGTAAACCCGCTAAATTGAATGTTTTACTTGGTGCGGTGCACATGATCGTGTTTTTTTCAAATTCTTTGGATATTGTCGAAAACAGAGTATGGCCATATCCTGAAAGAATTAAATCATGATGTATTTCGTCTGAAATTATTAAAACGTCATTTTCTAAACAAATATCACCAAGTCTTCTAAGTTCTTTTTCAGTCCAAACGCGCCCTACAGGATTATGAGGACTACAGAGAATAAACATTTTAGTAAGAGGATCTTTAGCTTTCTCTTCAAAATCCTCAAAATCAAAAGTATATTTCTTATTTTCATAATGTAATTGATTGGTTAATTTTTGACGTCCATTATTTTCTATTGCTGTGAAAAATGGATAATATACTGGTGGTTGAATAATTACTTTCTCTCCTAAATTAGAAAAAGTCTGAATTAGCATGTAAATTGCTGGAACAATACCGGGACTGAATACTATCCAATCAGTATTAATTTCCCAATCATGTCTTCGTTTCATCCAATTTGCCACGGCATTTAAATAAGCGGGAGTTTTGTGCCAACTATATCCGTAGATTTCTTTAGCTGCTCTCTTTTTTAGTGCATCAATAACCGGTTGAGGACATTGAAAATCCATATCAGCAACCCAAAGAGGTAAAATATCATCGGTTTTAAATTTTTCTTTTAGAAAATGTTTATCCCACTTAAGTGAATCGGTATCAGTCCGGTCAATTACTCTATCAAAATCATATTTCATTTTGAATCTAAGCATGAAAATTAAACGTCTTTTTTAAATATTTATAAGAAAGAAAAGGCTAATACAAAGAAAAAAATAGGAAGCATGTATGGTGCCAAGGCACCATAAATATTGATACTAAAAAAATAATATATGATTTAGAAAAGAGACTGAAATAAATTAATAATTGCCAAGGGTGAGATTCGAACTCACGATACCCAGATCTTCAGTCTCACCTTTTTCGATAAATCCGATGGATCTGGTGCGTTCCCGGGCTACGCCACCTTGGCTAGTTTGACACCAATGAATATTTTGATATTTCTTAAAATTTTATTCTTTAAAAATATCAAAATTCGTAATTTAAAAAGGTAAAAATATCATTTAAATTTTTTTCATGGGAATGTTTTTCCTTTTTAAAACTAATGTTCTTTTTTCTTAAGGCAGTTTGATAGATTTTAAAAAAAAAATTAAGTGTAAACACTTTACAATTGAATAATGTAATATTTAATATTTTCGTTCTCTTTTCTTTAAGAAATTTTTCGCCTGCTTATCTCAGAATTGAACGGGAAACCCTCACTCTATTAATCATTAAGAATTTGGAAAATTTGGCCAGAAATGTATACACTTTATTGTAAATAAATCATTATCATATCATTATTTAATATTTAATATTTTTGTTCTCTTTTCTTCAGGTAATTTTTCACTTGCATATCTGAGAATTAACCGTGGGAATCTTTCTTTATTATTCATTAAGTAATTGAAAATTGAATCAGGTTTATATTTTGAGCATGTTTTTAGGAGCCAACCAATTCCTTTCTGAATATAGTCCTCTTGATATCGAAGCATATTCTCAACTAATTCAAACACGTAATCCTCAATGAATTCTCTTTTTATCATTATAATTTTAAGTAAAATTACTAATGATGCTCGTCTAATCCATAGATTTTCAGATTTAGACCAGTTATCAATAGTTTTTTCAGCTAATCCTTCATTTCCTTTTTTTCCTAGAAATGGTCCAATAACTCTAATCATGGTGGTGTCTGTTATAGCCCATGTGTCGAAATATTCAGGAATTAATTCTTGAATCATTTTTACTGTTTCTCTATCGAAATCTTTTTTAAATCGATTTAATAAGAAAAGTCCTGCCATTTTTTCATCGTGGACGTTAGATTTTATTAATCTTTTGAAAATTTCAGAGCTCTCACTATATGATAATTCATGTTTAGCATGGATTTCTCTTACAAACTTTTCTACGTCAGAATGTTTGTTTCCATACCCTACAAAATTTGGATTATTTGAGTTTAAAATCTTATACATGCGAGATTTCTGGTCTTCTGTTAAATGAGGAGAATTATTTTTTAAATATGTTCTAATCTCGTGATTAATTCTCTCAATCATAAAAATTTATCAATTCCGATTTCATGTTTTAGTTCCTTACTTCTTTCTAAATATGGTGTGACAAATTCTATTAGTTCTTTATTGAAATTTTTTAATTTAGATAACTCCCCTCTCTTATAAACTTCTATAATTGATTCCTCTAGGTTATTAAGATTTAGACCAGCCCACATCATTATTTTATTCGATTTTCCTCTCCTTAAAGCATCTATGTATTCTTTATTTAATAATAATTCAGAGATCTTATAATTCCATTTACGATAATCGGAAGGAATCCACCTTTTTACTCTTACTGCTAAATTATATTTTTCACATAAACTCAATAATTTAGGATGTAATTTTCTAACATATTGAGCAGGTGGATTTATCTGACCCTTGTATAGTTCTAATAAAGGTTTGACAATGTGTTTATATTTGCTATTTTTAAGCTTTTTTACAAAATATTCAGCTTGAGAATCTCGCATGGTCAGTCCAGGAGCAAATAAAACAAAATCAGCTCCAGCGTCTTTCGATTTTTTAATAACATCTTTTAAATTTTCGTCATTATCCGCTAAGAATGGAATAATGGGTATAAAATATGTACCCACTTGAATATTTGAAGCTTCTTTTTTGATTTTTTTCAAGGCTTCAAGTCTCTCGAATGGTTTTGAGGAGTAAGGCTCTAAAAATTTAGCGAGTTCCTCATCTGTTGTACTGATTGAAAATCCTACAGTACACCATGTGTCTTTTCCAATTTGATTCAATATGTCAATATCCCTAATTATTAATTTTGATTTTGTGGCGATATTGATGGGAAATTCATGTTTTGCGATAACTTGTAAAACTTTTCTGGTATGTTCTATCTTTTTTTCAATAGGTTGATATGCGTCATTTACGTCCCCTGGAGCAATTACATCAGGTAATAATGTACGTGCTCTCTTAAGTCTCTGATCCAACTTTTTATCAAAATCAGTCTTAATAATCACTTCATTTTCAAAATCTTCTAAATAATATCGCTGACTTCGTGCATCGCAATATATGCATGCGTGAGCACATCCAGAATACGTATTTAAAGTATAGCGTGACCAGAACCATGAGTCTGGAAATTTTAATTTGTTTAAAACTGTTTTAAATTCCTTATACGTGTATTTGACCATTATTACTTATATCGATTTGGTATCCTCAATAGTAAAATTAAAAATTTAAGATTACCGAAATAAGGTCGGCATTCTAATTAAAAAAGTGAAAAAACGCCTAGGATTTAACAATTAAAAAAGTGATCTGTATGGAAAGAGTAATACATTCATAGGCGCTTTTTCGAGAATAATATGCAAATTTGTAAATTTAACTTTTTGTATTTTAAAATATAAAATAGCAAAAATTTAAAAGATCGTGAAACCATCCTTTCACGAAAATTCACTTTATAAGAATGGCTCTTATATAGGTTTAAAAGTGTAGTATTTTTTCTTTAAAGAAAATGCGTCGCCCGGGAATCGAATTCCCGAACAACTCCGAGTTGGAGCAGCTCCCCGGGTCACCGGCTTGGAAGGCCGGAATCATAACCCCTAGACTAGCGACGCTTATAATGAAAAAAAGCAACATTTCTTTTAACTTTAGTGATTTTATTGGATATGATAATTAATCTCATAATATGTTATGATTTTATTCGTAACAACCCATGCATCTAAAGGATATTGGGAAATCGAAATCAAATTTTTTGAAAGACCAATAATTTCTCTTGAGAAACTACTTTTTTGAAATCCACCCAGAATTGCGACATAATTTTTTATAAGATCCTCTTTAAACAAATCTTTATAATTATTTATTAACTTACCCTTGCTCGAAAATAAATAAACTTCAGGATTTTTAATATTAGCTATTAGTTCCTGTAAGCTTCCTTCAAATGGTACTATCAATTTTGAATTTTCAATCTTTATACTTCTGTCTATAAGCAATTTAGACATCAGTCCTTTAAATCTGTTATAATTTCTCGCTATTCTAATTTCTGGATTAAATTGAAAAATTTTATCTTGAACTGTGTGCATGTACAATTTTAAATTACCTGTTTTATTTAAAGGAGAGCCTAAAGCATTGAGTAAACACAAATGAGTTATATCTGGACGGCCTCTCTTTCCAAAGTTTTCTAAATTTTTCATGGCAGAATGGTGTAAAGCATTATCTAAAAGTTGTGAAGAATAAATACGTGAGGATAGATTTTTTTTGATAGCAGAGTGACTTCTAATGCTTTTTGGAATTAATTCTATACCACATTCTACTAAAATGATGATTAATGGCATATTTATTTTATAAGTTTTATTTCAATTAATTTCTTTACGTTTCCTTAGTTTTTGATTTAATAAAATACCTTGTGGTTTTATTACACTCAAGACAAGTTAAAGAAACATGAGATCCTTTTCCTTTTTGCGAATGCATTCTAACCCTAAAGTTTATCCCTGGATATAAGAACATTTTACATTCATGACAAATTCGTTTTTTCCACTTATGAGGAATTTTAATCTTAGCTCTTTGGGCATAGCGTTTTGCTAAATAAACATATCTATTTGCTAACGCCTGTTTTTCTGGAAAAATGTCATGAGCTTTTTGAAATAAATAAGCCATCCGAGAATAAGCAATTGATTTTATAATGTTTTTATGATATTTATTATTTTTCTGCATTTACTTTAATTTGAAAGCATTTTTAATTATTCTTATTAATCTGATAGGAGGAAATAATGAAAATTCTGCCTCTAACATCTAATAAATAAGAGTCTGTTAATTTTGAGACTTCATTAGCTACATCATCAATATTTGATTTAGTCGCTATTGTTTTTAACGCTTTGATTTTTATTATTTTATATTTTTTCAATAATTTAAGGACATGATTGATAAACTCATTTGTTATTCCATTTTTACCTAAAATACAATGTGGTTGCGATAATAAAGCTTTTTTAAATTCTTCTTGATAATCCATCGTCCCAGAACACTAAAAATACAAAAATTTTTAATTTATTCTAACTTCTAAAACGTATTATATATAATAAAGAACAATTGAATTAAAGATTAACATGTCTATATATGTCGTTCAATCGGAAAAGCTCATTGAAGAAATAGCTGAAAAATTAAAGGAATTCCCTGAAATTTCACCACCAAAGGGTTCAGAGTTTTGGAAAACAGCCTTTTTCAAAGAATTAGCCCCTCTTGATTCTGAAAATTTCTGGTATATAAGGTGTGCGTCACTTCTTAGAAAAGTGAAAAAATTCGGTCCAATAGGAGTAAACAAACTTAGAAAATTTTATGGTGGAAAGAATCGAAAGGGAAGGGGATTAAGTCACTCTGCAAAAGGAAGTGGTAAAATAATAAGAGTTGCTTTACAACAATTGGAAAATGCAAATTTAATTGAAATAAAAGAAAAGAAAGGAAGAGTTGTTTCACCTGAGGGAACAAGTTTACTAGAAAGAATGGCATATACGACTCTAAGACAAAAAAGTTAAAACCTTGAAATATATCTCTTTTAGGGGTTTAGATTGAGCAACGACGAAGAGTTAGAAAGCATCAGAAGGAGAAAATTGGAAGAATTAAAACAGCAAGCAGCGCAAGAGCAAGTGGTAGAAGCTCAAAAAAAAGAATTTGAAGAAAAAAAATTCCAACTCATGCGTCGAATTTTATCTCAAGAAGGACGTCAAAGACTAGAAAATATTCGAATGGTAAAGCCACAATTTGCAGAACAAATAGAACTACAATTGATTCAATTGTATCAAACGGGTCAATTAAAAGGAGCAATTCCATTACCAGATAATGCATTTAAAAAGCTCCTAGAACAGATTTCCTCACTCGGAAGGAAAAAAGAATACAATATTAAAAAATAAAATTTAAAATAAATCAAGAGATAAGGATATATGGCACGCAATAAAGATTTGCCTTCAAAACTACGAAGAGCAAAAAAATTGAAACAGAGTAAAACAATTCCAAGTTGGATTATCATGAGGACAGGAAGTAGAGTTAGAACAAGTCCTTATTCAAGAAGGTCTTGGAGAAACACGAGATTAAAGCGAGATTAAAAAAAAATAAAATTGTAAATCAGATTAGATGAAAATGGCAAAGAAAAAAAGAGAAGTTGATTTGGATGAATTAGAAGAAGCGTTAGAAGACTCTGATAAAGAAGAAGAAATAGAGGAGATTGAAGAGTTTAGCTTAGATGAAATATCTGAAGAAGAAGAAATAAGTGAAATCTTTGAAGAAGAAATTGAGGAAAGGAAAGAAATTGAAGAATTAGAAGAAGTTCCTAAGGAAGAAATTATTGATGAAAGAATATACATAGTCCCACTTGCAAAAGCAAGAAGAGGTCCAAGAAATAAATGGGCAAAAAAGTCAATTCGATATCTTAGAGAATACCTGATACGCCACTTTAAGCCCGAATCTTTAATCATTTCTCAAGAAGTTAATGAAAAGATTTGGGAACGCGGGATACAAAAACCACCAAGAAAATTAAAAGTTAGAGTTACAAAAAATATTGATGGGCTGTGTGTTGTATATTTAGTTTAACATTATTGATTATTGCGTTCTTAAAGATATTAAACTCCTTTTAAAATAATTCATGAGAAAAAGTTTAAACTTGTTATTAATCAAATGGCAATTTTAAGATCCCAAGTATTCGGTCGAAGTTTAATTGGCGTGTATCTTATGGCAAATAACTTCTATATTCTTTATCCTCCTACATTATTAAATCCTTTGTTTAAAAAATTTAAAACTATATTTGAGGAACCTTTTTATCCTCTCACGATTAATAATTCTAATCTACTAGGAGTGTATATTGCATCAAATAAATATGGAATAATTATTCCACATATTATTAAGGATGATGAACTTGACAAGTTAAAAAATAATTTAAATAAATTAAATAATGCTTCTCAAGTTGGCGTTTTAAAATCAATAGACAATGCTTTTGGCAATTTAATACTTTGTAATGATAAAGGAGCGATAATTAGCTCTTTTTTAAAAGACTATAGGAAAGAAATCGAAGATGTATTGAATGTTGAGACAGTTGTTTATGAATTTGCTAATAATTATCTTCCAGGTTCAATTTCACTAACTAATAATAATGGTTGTTTAGTACACCCTCTCGCCACTGATGAGGAAACTGAAATTATCTCTTCAATCTTAAAAGTTGATGAGGTTGATGTTTCAACTGTTAATCGTGGCATACCGTATCTTAGCTCGGGGGCAATTGTAAATGATAAAAGCGGTATTTTTGGTATTGATTGCACTGGACCAGAAATGATGCGTTTAACAAATGTATTAAAATTGTGATAATTTGATATTCAATCATATTTAATAAACCTAAACAACCAATAATGAGAAAAAGTTATAAGTTTCAAATTTAGAATCTATATATAATTTTAAAAAGCAAAGTTTAATATTTTCTCAAATATTATCCTATTTTAAAAGCTTTGAAACAATAGATTGTAATAGCTATGCCAGAGATAAAAATTTATAGAATTACAGGCAACTACAAGAAAAATCATAAAAAGTATTTATTTAGGAAAGAAGTCCGTGCTTTAAAAGAAGAGGATGCTCTTGAAAAAGTTGTGTGCCAAATTACTTCAATTGGAATTTTTAGACGTCAAATCACAATTCAAGAGATAAAAGAAATATCATTGGATGAATCTCAAGATTATCTTATACGCGAATTATCGGAATAATAAATAAAATAAAAGTTTGAAAAATGGAACCTTCTCAAGATTATCAGGAACAATTACTCAAATTTAGATATTTGAAAGAACAGCGAGATATGTTCCAAGGACAGTTAGAAATTATCAACGCGTCCCTTGGAAATATATTAAACACAAAAAATACAATAGAAAATTTGAAGGAGGGAGTAAAAGATGGTGACGAGATATTAGTACCAATTGGAGGTTTGGCTAATGTTAAGGCATCTATTAAAAGCCCTGAAAAAATCTTACTTTCTATGACTCAGGATGTCGTAATTGAAAAAGATTTAGATGGTTGTATTGAATTTTTTGATAAAATGATTGAACAACATAATAAGCAGATTCAATTCTTAAGAATACAATTACAAAATTTAGATATAAACTTACAAGAGATTTCTGGACTCATTCAAAGAGGTATTGGTCAAAAATAAATCTTGTCATGTTTATTATTATCATAATTATTTATATCATCGCTAATTCTTGTGATTAAGTAAATGCTTGAAAAATTAAAGAATGGGTTTTCGATTTTTGTCAAAAAAAGTTTTACAGAGAAGAACTTGGATAATTCCCTAAATGATTTAAAACTATTACTCATCAGTAGTGATGTTGCCATTGACACGGCTGATGAAATTTGTCATCAAATTATTGAATCATTTAAAGGACAACAAATAGGTCGATTAACGTCAACGAAAAAAATATTATTTGAGACTTTAAAAGAAGTTATTATAAAAATCTTAACACCTGATAAAAAAATAAACCTCTTGGAAGAAATTAAAGAAAAAAACTCTCAAAATTCGCCATATATTATCGTTTTTCTCGGTGTCAATGGAACTGGTAAAACAACCACAATAGCTAAAATTGCATACTATTTAAAGAAAAACCGACTGTCAATTGTTGCAGCTGCTGCTGATACGTTTAGAGCTGCAGCCATTGAACAATTATCTTATCACATGAACAATGTAGGAATTAGAGTAATAAAACACGAATATAAATCCGACCCCGCTTCAGTTGCTTACGATGCTATTGAGCACGCTAAAGCTAAAAACATTGACGTTGTATTAATTGATACCGCAGGAAGACAAGTTACTGATAAAAATTTAATGATAGAGATGCAAAAAATTTGTAGAGTTTCTCAACCAGATTTAATAATTTTTGTAGGAGATTCGCTTGCTGGAAATGATGCGTTATATCAAGCAAAAGAATTCAAAAAAAATGTTGGAATTGATGCTAATATTTTAACTAAATTAGATGCTGATGCGAAAGGTGGTGCTGCGTTATCTATCTCGTTTGAAACAAAAAAACCAATCCTATACATAGGAACAGGTCAGAAGTATGATGATCTACAGCCATTTAGTCGTGATTTTTTCATATCAAAGATTCTCGATATCGAATAACATTTTTTAATTTGTTTTTAAAAGATAACTTTTTTAAAAACTATTCTTTACCTTAATTGTGTCTAATTACCCGAAGTATGATAAATATTTAAGGCAAGAGAAGAAAAAGAAGCCAAGTATATATGAGCGTCTTGGAATCTTTTTTCAAAATTCGAAAAGAATTATAAAAATTGCTAACAAACCCAAACGGAAAGATTATTTCTTAGTATTTAAGATTTGTGGGATTGGTATTGCACTTTTAGGTGCTATATCTTTTGTAATACAATTAATTTTCTCCGTTGCAGTACCGTTTGCATAAGAATGATTAGTTTCTGAAATCAAATTTTTAGAAAGAACTTTCTAAAAAAAATGTACAAGTATGTGCTCTGGGATAACTAATTCCTCTTCTTTATTTTTACAAGCAATAAATTTTATTTTCATATTTACCGATAACGAAAGAAGTCGTTTTGTCAAAATGCCATCAATTATTAGAAATTGAGTATTTTTGAAGTTTCTAATTTTTTCAAAAATTTCACCAACAGTAATATCAAACAATTTTTCAAGGTTTTTATTAAACCCAATACCATGTCCTGCTTCAATGTTATTAATAGCATTTATTATGATTGAATCATCTTTTATTTTAATTCTCTTTAACAATTTCTGAAGTTTGTCTTCCCTAGTACCGTACTTTTCTTCAATTTTATCACCTTCTTCAGATTTCTTCACCAATTTTGCTGGTTTTTTATTTTGTAGTGCTTTAATCATTTGCTTCCTTGTTAATTCCTCAACTTCGTATCCCTCCGGAGCTCTAGTGACATAATCAACTTTTGCTACTTGTAATAGTTCATTTAAAATGATTGTGCCACCTCTATCTCCATCTAAAAATGCGGTAACAGAATTTTTATTTTTAGTTAATTTAATGACTGATTTAGGTATTTGAGTTCCTTGAACAGCAATAGTATTTTTAATACCTATTCTTAATAAATTCAGAACATCAGCACGTCCTTCTAGTATTATTAAGTCTGGATTACTATTTACTTCTGGTCCAGCTGGTAATCCCTCATTACCCCATGATATAATTTCCCCGAGTTTAATGTCCTTATCTATCTTTTCTTCTATTTCACTTTTCTCTAAAGATTTTTGATCCCATTCTTTTAAAAGCTCAGCAGCTCTCTCTATTATTTTTTTTCGTTTCGTTTCTCGAATATCACGAATATCTACAAGAGAGATTTCTGCCTCGCAGGGTCCCACACGAGATACAGTTTCTATAGTCGCCGCCAATAATGCAGTTTCACGTCGGGTAAGACTGGAAGGAATACGAATAATTCCTTGAGAAATCCCCTCATTTGATTCATTCTCAACTTCTATCCTACCAATTCGCCCCGACTTTTGAAGATCTCTTAAATCAAGATCTAAAAGAAGACCTTCCGTTTAGCCGATTTGCCTATGTGGCTTTATAACCTTATCTTTGGCCGAATATGGCGCCGACTATATCGCTCTTTTCTACAACACCTTTAATTGTAAATTTTACTTCAATTATATATTTAGTTGTAAAATCAATTTGATTAGTAATCTTGATCACATCCTAAATTCATATTTAAATTTTTTTCTTCAAGTCTATATCTGTATCGTGAAAATTAAATAATAACTTGAATTAATTTGATTCTTTTAATTTGTTATTTTTAATTTGATGTAATTATTATTGAATTTAAATTGAAAATCATCTTGTTATTGATGATTATAATTTATTAAATCATTGAATAAATTTATTTTTTGCTAATTTTAAGAGTTAAAAAAAGATAATTAAATATTTCCAACATAAGATTATTGATGCTACTTAGCTTAATTCGGTTGATAATTTTCATTATAACTCAATATTATATTTTATTTGATTAGCTTTTTATGTTATTTTGGTTTTCGTAATATAAATTTAAACTCAAAGATTCAAATTTCTGATTATGGAGAAAATAATTGTTCTTGGTGGAAAAGGAGGTGTAGGGAAAAGCACGATAAGTGCTGTGACAGCTGTCACATTATCAGATCTCCTTCCAGATAAAAATATTCTTCTAATCTCTTTTGATATGGCACATAATCTCACTGATCTGTTCGAATTAGATATCGGAAATAAATTGACACCTATAAACGATAATCTTTGGGCCATTGAACCCGATGCCAATATTTTCGCAGAAAAATACACTAGAGATCTTATAAATAAGATGAAAACTTTAATGAAAGAAATGCCAATTGTAGGCTTACTTCCTCAGGTTGAAAAATTTATAGATAATACATTCACAGCAGATTCTATCCCTCTCGCACTCAAAAATGCCATGTTTTTTCAACAACTTTTAGATGCTGAGGATGTGAATACTCAGTCCATACAATTTGATATAATTGTGGCAGATTTTCCACCAACAGGCAACATGGTTGCTCTATTCGAAATTCCACAAGATCAGGTCAAGGTTGTATTAAAATATTCTCTAAATTTCTATAATTCAATTAAAGGAGCAATTAAAAACGTTTCAAAAATGGTTAGACATTTAATAAAACCGTTTGATGATCATGAAAAAAGAAAAGAATTAAGCAAGGAGATTTTTAAAATGCTAGTTGATCTTGAAGTACGTGGAGAAAGGATAACCGAATTAATTCATAATATTGGTTCCTTAAGGCTTGTTACGATAGCAGAAAAACCAAGCTTCGAAGAAATTAAAAGAGCACGAGACTTAACAGAGAAATACATTAAACTTGAAGGTGTTCATATTAACTTGATTACTCCTAAATCCCACAAATGTAATTTTTGTAATAATATTAGAACAAGCCAGCTTAAATATGTGAATGAAATAATTAATGAATTTAAAAACTTAAGAATATGGGAATCGCAAAGGCTTGAAAAAGAACCTATCGGTTTAACCGGTCTAAAAACTTTAGCTCGTGAAGTTTATGGGAATAATGTTCAACCAGAGGAGATTTTAAATCCTAAAGTTTGAAAAATAGAAAAAAATTATATGATGTAATTTAAGTCCCTTCAAGATAACCATGTATGTAATTGTATTGCTCTTCCGTTAAGGTATCAATTTCTATACCCATGGATTGAAGTTTCAAGTACCCAACTTTATCATCAATATCAGCAGGAATTTCGATCATTCCAGGTTTTAATGAATTTTTATTTTTAACTATATATTCTGACATTAAAGATTGTAGGGTAAATGACATGTCCATGACCTCGCTTGGATGTCCTTCAGATAACACTAAATTTGCTAACCGTCCTTTAGCTAATAAATAAACTTTCTTTCCATTAGGAAATGTTAATTCTTCAACATCTTTTCGAATAGGTTTTATCTTTTTTGCATATTCATATAATTCTTTAGTGGGGATTTCAATATCAAAGTGCCCCAAATTTCCAAGGATAACACAATCTTTAAATAAATCAAACATTTCCTTAGTTGGAGTAATTACATGTTTACATCCTGTAGCAGTAAGAATTATATCTGCGTGTGGTATGGCTTTAACAATTGGCATTACTTGATATCCAGCAAATCTTGCCTGTAAAGCCTTAATTGGATCAACTTCAGTTACAATTACATTTGCTCCTAAACCTTTAGCTCTTAAAGCCATTCCAGAGCTACAATGCCCATAACCAGCAATAACAACTATTTTGCCTGCAAATAAGACATGCATTCCATAAATTGCTGAAATAACACCTTGGCCTGTGCCTAACTCGTTAT
>CAYZTE010000014.1:0-2157 GCA_964481225.1 uncultured archaeon
AACGAAAGTCCTAATCCCATTCCTTTAGATCCTTTAAGTTCTCTGTTACCTCGTTTAAATATAATATTTTTCTTATTGTCAGGAACACCAATGCCGTTATCAATAAATTCCATCTTGAGATAATTTATATTATCTATTTTTTGATTAGAAATTTTGATTAAAATATCCACTTTTGAGTCGTCATTATATTTTATTCCATTGATAAGTATATTTTCAAATATATCCTGAAGAAGTTCATTAGCATTTATAGAATATTCCTTTTTGATAGAATCAACAAGTATATTTACTTCTCTATCAGTATACGCTTTTTTAATAAATTCTATTGATTTCTTTAATGAATTACAAATTTTAGTTGGTTTTATCGAGATTTCTTCTTCTTCAAGCTCAGAAAGTGTTCTAACATTTGATACTAACTTAGATCCTCTTTCTACTTGTCTTTTGATTATGTCTGATACATTTTTTATATCTTTAGATTTTTCAGATTCGCCAAGATGATATGATATAAGTTCAGCTGAAGAATTGATTACTTGAAGAATATTACTGATATCATGAGCAAAGAGATCTTTATAAAAATTGGCTTGATCATATGCTTCTCGATAATTTTTTTCTGACAATAATAATGCTTCTTCTGTATACTTCCGCTCAGTTATATCTCGAACGAAAATTAACACTCTATCATTAGAATAATATAAATTGCGAGCTTCAAAAAAGCTATTGACACCGTTGATATCAAGATTATATTCTATTATTTGAGGCTTTTGAGTTTCTAATGTCTTTTTAATGCTATTTAAGCTCAGTTTGGCAACATTTTCAGGAGCAATATCAATTATTTTTTTCCCAAGAAATTCTTCAGGCTGCAGATATAAATCTTCTATATTACCTTTAAAATCTAAGATAGTTGAATCACCAGAAACTAGAAAAAATAAGTCTGGGATAGTTTCAAAAATTCTTCGATACTTTTCTTCAGATTCTTCTAATTTTTGCTTTGATTCCTTTTTTTCTATAAGATTTTTTAACCGCTTACCAATCTCAATAATTATGTTTTCTTCTTCGCTTAAAAATGGTTTACTTTCAAGATAAAAAACATCAATATCCATTTGTTTCTTGTTAATATCAATATGAGTTGTTAATTTCCATTTTGTTTCTTTGAAGTTTTCAGATTTAAATTCATTACCATCGTAATATATACGAGCACATGTTATTTTCGGGAATTGCCATGCAACTGGAATGAGATTAAGAGTTTCTGATATCAATTCCTCATAAGAAATATTTGATCTTTCAGCAATCTTAGAGATTCCATATAAACAATTTAGCTCTTTGATTCTTTCCCGGAGTTGATGTTCTGATTCTTTTAACTTTTGCCCCAAATTGTATTTTTCTGTGATATCAATAAAAGTTCCATCAATTCTAATTGGATCTCCTTTTTCATCTCGAATTAAATGAGAATTTAATTCTACAACTATCTTTTCACCATTTTTTTTTAATGCATGACACGTGTAATCTTTCGCAAAGTTATGTTTTAATAAATACCTTAAGTATTCATCTCTATCTTCAGGATTTTGCCAAAAAAATCTAACATCTTTATCTTTCAAGCTTTCTGATGGATCGTATCCCAAAATCACATTATGAGCACGGTTAGAATGTAACATGTGTCCATCTAATGTAACCTGGAAGAAACCTACATCTAAATTATCAAGTAGATTTCGGTATTTTAACTCAGACTCTTTTAGTTTTTTTTCTACTTTTTTACGTCTCGTAATATCTCTTAAAATAGTAATAATATGAACAACCTTTCCATCTCTTATAATTGGTACTTTACTTACAACCACGTTTATAATTTCATTAGAAATAGATGTTTCTTCTTCCGTAAAAAGAGATATACCCTCTCTAAGAACATAGTCATACTCATCAAAGATTTTTTGTGGGAGGAAGGAAAATGCTTCGAAAATCGATACTCCAATTAAATTAGTATTAATACCAAGCTCCCTCAGCCATTTTTTCAGGGCTCCATTCATTAAAAGTATTTCAAATTTATCGTTTATGACATATAAAGGATCAGATAAATTTTCAATTACATTTTTATATAACTGTTGAGCGTTTTCTTCAATAGAAGTCATAATCTTGGATTCACTTAACTTTTTTATAATTTAAAAGAAT
>CAYZTE010000014.1:2257-27176 GCA_964481225.1 uncultured archaeon
TTCAATAGAAGTCATAATCTTGGATTCACTTAACTTTTTTATAATTTAAAAGAATGATCTAAATTACTCTTTATTTTAATATATAGAGTCATAATCACTATTTTAGCTTTCATTTAATAGTCTATAAGGTAATATTAAATTTTCGTAACGATATAACGAACAAATATCAAGTTTTGGGATTTTAATGACATATAGTTGCCTAAATTAAGAATTTCCTTAAAAATTTCGTCTATATATAATCTATAGAAAGAAAAAAAGAACAAAACATTATCAAAAAAATTTATATTTTATAAAAAGAGGTTATAAAAAAAAAAAGAAATTTAGTGTTTGAGGAGGTTTAACCTCCTCCTATTGGAGGAAAAATGGAAATGATATCACCATCTTTAAGAATAGTATCTTTATCTTTATGTGGTCTTCCATTAACAAGAATTATTGCTCTTCGGTCATCCTTTGGAATGTTATATTTATCAAATAGGGACTTCACTTTACTCTCTTCAGGTATTTTTAAAACTTCTTTAGCTGGTCCATATTCCCTTAATGTAGCAAAAAATTTCACTGTTACCGAAATTTTCTTATTATTATTCATCTTCTTCGCGTTTAAAATACCATTTATATAATAATCCCATATTTCGTGGGAATAGTGCCACAGTATCCCTATTTTGTATTTTTTTCCTTAGTCCCGCATAGCTTCCATTCACGAATATATGGCTGACCTCATTCTCCTCGATGTTTATCTTTTTCAGAAGATCGATTATTCTGTTCACCTCTGAATCATCAATATCGAATCCTAATGAAGCGCTACCTGAGATTTGCGGTTTAACTTTCTTCCGTAAATCTCCAAATAATTTCACTTTTATTAGCATTGTTCATTTTATATATAGGCTAAAATACGCTATCTAAATCATTGTCTGATACATCAAAGACAGTATTATGTGGTGGGAGTTTTTCTTCCATAAAGAATTCAGGAAGTCTATCGTGCATTGGTGTGAATCCTGCCTTTCTGTTGAACTCAAGCTCTGTATCAATAATTGATTTCCCAATCGGTGCTACGTCATCTACAGTTAGATTTGCTCCTAAAACACCATTTAAGGATTCAACAACACCTTCCAATCCTTCAGGAATATCAAGCACAGCAAAAGCAATGAAAAGGCAATATCCCGTTGCATCAACAGCTGCAGTGGCTAATTGTAGATTACGAGATACTTCTGCCTTGTTTGGATCCATTGGATCTAGTTCTCCTCCTACACCTAAAATCTCTGGAGCAATAGCATAACCTGCAGTGTGATCTGCACCCATAGGTGTGGTGGCATAGGTAACTCCAATACCCTTTATTGCTCGAGGATCATAAGCAGGCAATCCTTGACCTTTTACGGTCGGAATCCTTGTTACCCCTAAAACCTTACCTGTAATTTCTGTTCCATTAGCAATTATTTTCCCTGTTGGTGTCTTTTTTCGAATTTCATCCATGAGCTTTATAGCTCCTTTTCCATCTCCGAATTTAATTAATCCGCCTTCCATTGCTACTGCGAGAGTATCACCTGCCTCTATTGTGTCACATCCTAAATCATTACAAGCACGATTTAACTCGCCAATATCATCCAAATTATAGATACTACAATTTGGGCCAAGTGACCATACACTTTCGTATTCAAGGACACCAACGGGATCCTTACCACCTGGTTTCACCCAAACTTCAGAACATTGTATGATACAACCTGGATTACAAAAGTGGGGCCTAGTTCCACCTCTTTTTTTGATTTCTTCGGCTTTTGCTTCGCCAGAAACTTGTTCAGCTCGGCTATCTTGACCACTGGAGAAATTTCTCTGAGGTAAGCCTCCTGCTTCATTAATAATATTCACTAATACACTCGTACCGTATGAATTGAGAGCACCTTCTGGTTTTGTAACATCATGAGATGTAAGGGCATCTCTTAATTTTTTAATACCTGCTCTAAAAACATCTTGATTTGCAATTTCGACTCCTGGAGCACCTGCTTCATCAACTACTATAAATTTCAGACCTTTCGATGCCATTACAGCACCTAAACCACCTCTTCCGGCATATCTACTAGGCAATCCTTCAGGATCACTAAAACAAACTCCTGACATGGCTCCAAGAAGTTCAGCGGCTATTCCAACACCACATATTCCTACTTTGTCGCCAAATTGTTTGAAAAGATCCTTATAAACACCGTATAATCCTTTTCCAGACCATTTATTAGCATTAATGAATTCCGTGCCATCCATGGTCACTTTTAAGAGATAATAATCATCTCCCTCATGTTTACCTTCCACTATTATTGCGGCTATTTGCATCCTTGCTACCATCTGAGCAAATGGAGTCCCTGCATTAGCTTCCTTGATGCCTCCTGTTAAAGGAGACTTTCCACCAACAGAAATTCTTCCACTTGAAGGTGCTGCAGTACCAGTAACTATCCCTGGAGCAAGTACTAATTTATTATGAGATCCTAACGGATTACAAGTTGGAGGAACCTCTTTTGCTACAATTGTTGAAGTCATGCCACGTCCACCTAACGCTTTGAATTCTTCCGGTAAGTCTTCAAATTTAGCCTCAAGATTGTTCATGTTTACTCTTAAAATTCTTTTTGGCAAATTTTTCACCTCTAATTTTTTGGCATTTAATAATTGTGATTGGGTGTTATTTATACATTATCTATTTAGACATTGATTCGATATGTACGTATAACCCAATCGAAATTAAAAAAAATATTTTGAGGTTAAGATTTCATAATTTCTTTAAAATTTCATTAAAAACCGGAATAACAAGATGACTTGGATAAATTTGGTTATGGTATATTTTTTGTTCTGCTATTATATGGTCTTCAGATCGAACTTCTCCTCCTAAATTGGAGTTAATATCAAATCTTGGAAAATTACTTGAAGTTATTTCAATTCTAATTCGATGATCTTTTCTAAAATAAATTGAAGTATTTCCTAAATTAATCTCAAACCTATAAACCTTATTAGGTTCTATAAGAGAAGGTTCGTCTTCGCTATTTCTATAACGCGTTCTAATTCCCGCATCTAAAATATTGATTGCCTTTCCTCGAGGATAAACGTCGACAAGTTTAACCATGAAGTCAGTATCTCTTGCTGATGATGAAGCATAAAGTATCATCTTCACGGGACCAGTTATTTCAATTCCATTCATTAATGGTTCGGTGGTATATACAAGCACATCATTTCTCTTTTCAGCATCTCTTTGATTTTGAGCTCCCATTAATATACCCAAATTCCGGCCCCCTCGTGTTATTACTGGATTCATTGGATCAAATGTATAACCATCTTCAAGTTCTTTATCAGGTTCCTCAAAATTTAGTAAGCCATCTCCTCTTTTACTATTTGCTTTTCCCTCAGAATGGATATACAATTTTTTATACTCAAGATTTTTTGGTGGCCACTTCTCCGTATATCTCCATATATTTCTTCCCATTACCCAATATTTAATGGAAGGTTTATTAATATCAGGAAAAGCATGCCGATCATCAATTAACCAATATCGATTCCAACCTAGACCTAAAAATTCCTTGATAAACCGTGGCCATCCAGCATTACGATTTTTATTTTCAGGGTGTCCACTTACTGCATGACCCCAAGAACCTATTAGCATTTTTGAATATTTTCCTGCATCTCCGGTTGCATTGGCTTTAATTTCTAAAAAATCTTCTAATTGCTTTTCAAAAAACATGTCTTGCCAACCAGTTAGCATGAAAGCAGGTTGAGAGAACTTTTTTGCATCCATTTCTAAGAATCCGGGCATCTTTTTTGCATCTTTTTCCAATCCTCGCGTTATTAAGAAATCATTCAAAAATTTAAAGAATACTGTTAAATTGCGCTTAGAAGGATTAAAATTCTCAACATTATAGTAAGCAACTAAAAGATCTTGAACTTCTTTAATAGATTTACCTTTTAACTGAGATACCTTAATTCGAGTTTTCTTTTTGATGGGATCATTGAATAAAGCATATTTAGGATTTAAATATCTTTCCTGCATTAAGTCCGTCAAAGTGTCTACAGCAGGGGTTGCCTTATGTGATACAATATTAACCATTATTCTATAAATAGAAGTCGTCAAAGCGTGAATTTGGAGGCCCCCATTATCTTTCCATAAGTTCAATGTTGAAGTAATGGCCGGGGAAATACAAGATAAATACTCATTATCCCAAGATAATGCAAGCTGAGTAAGTCCAAAATAGCTCGCACCTGCCATTCCAATCTTGCCATTATACCAATATTGCTTGGAGATCCATTTAAGTGTCTCTAATCCATCTTCTCTTTCAGTAAGTAAGTAGTAGTTAAAGCCATCTGAATGACCTGTCCCTCTTATATCTTGTATGATTGCTAAAAACCCATAAGCAGCATAAGCATATCCTAAAATGCTTAAACTATCTTTCCAATATGGCAGTCGCACTAATATTGTAGGACATTCACCTTTTTTCTTGAATACTTTCTTTGGGACATAAATATCAGTAGCTAACCGCGTTCCATCTTTTAATTTTAGCATGTATTCAGGGTATCTTTTAACTCCATGTTTTGGAAAATTAGATCTTAAAACTATCGCTAAAATCTTTACTATTGGAACAATCCCATGCCTCATTAAAATTTTACTTATTGTTCGCATGAACTTTGGAAGTCTGGGTCTAACTCTTACTTTTAAGTAAAAAAAGTCGGTGACGTAATTATCTTTCATTAATTTGATAAAAAAATTATAATATAAAAAGTTTCAAATCTGAAAAATGGCAGGCTCGGAGGGATTTGAACCCTCGATCTTCAGCTTAGGAGGCTGCCGCCTTATCCATACTAGGCCACGAGCCTAACTCATGTCCTTTTTTCTATAATCATATAAAACACTATAAAATAAAAAGTTAAATGAAACATTATAATTTTGTTATTATATTATAAGTTTAAAGCGCTTCTATAGTAAGCTACACCACAAATAGGGCAAAAATACTTTCCTTCGATAACGATTGCTTTATCAATAGGAATTTCTGCTTGGCAATTCATTACACAACAGGTAACAATTCGTTTTTCTTCTTGTTCTTTAGACAATCTTATCAGTTATTTTTTTATATGTTTATATGTGTCGAACTATAAAAATAATCAAAAGGTTTTAATTAGTTTTTATTTAATTGTAATTATAAAAGTTTTTTTTAATAATAATTGTTTCTTCAGAGTTTTTTAAAGATGGAAAGAAGATCTCCTAATAGACCTATTGACTATTTAAAAGATTCCATAAATGAAATAATTCTCATCAAGGTTAAGCGAAATAGACTGTTTCGTGGTCGTTTAGGTGGTTTTGATGAACACCTTAATCTTTATCTTGAAGAGACTAGTCAAATTTTTGAATATCAGGATGAAGAAGGTAATATACGTGAAGAACATGAACAACTTGGCTCTATAGTAGTTCGAGGAGATAATGTAATCTTTGTAAATCTCGCAAATTTATAAAATCGATAATATTAGATAACTCTTATTATTAGCTTTGGATTTTTGAATCAGCATTCTTATTATTCTTATTCTGATTATTTCATAAAAATATACTTTTAAATGACGATTATTTAGTTATTCATAGTTAATTCATTTAGAAAGTGTTTTTAAAAAATTGAATGCCGAAAACGTTGTAAAATCTCAGAAATCGGTAATCGTTAACCCTAATCTCGGTCGTCCGTTGTTTCTAACTATTGACCCTAAATTGAAGACAAAAAAATTCCAAGCTGAAATATTGTTAATTAGTAGCATATTAGAACCCGATGAATTTGAAGGATCCATCAAGAATGACATCCAAATAGTCCCTGTGCTTGATTATCAATGGAAATTAAGAAAAATGTTTAGTAAAATCAAATTTAAACCAGGAAAAAAAGAATTAAAGGAAGAAGGAAAAAGATCTCGTGATAGAAAGAAAGAAAGAAAGCTTAAGAAAAAAAAAAGGAAACTTTTTGCTAGAGAATTAAAAGATGATGAGAGATTACAGGATTTTAGAATTGATGATGTTGATTATAAGCTAAAAAAATTAAGAGTTCGTCCCTTTAGAGGCGGTTCAAAATCACCTCAAATTTTAGAAGTTAAGGAAGTTCCTACAATTTCCATTCATCACATGTCTTATTTAGATATTTTAAGTCCTCAAGATTACTTATTGAAACAAGGAATTTTTGATAAACTTGATAAATTCTATCTTGTAAGAATTGGATTCAACCTTAGTAAAGAAGTTAAGAAGTTTCTGAAAGAAAGAAATTTTGTGATGTTTGATTTGATTTTATCTAAAAAGCGAATAAATTACCATTCAATTGTCATTTCTAAGCAAGAGTGGAAAAATTTCACCTTTATTCATGCCACTGATTTACATTTAGCAGAAAGAAACGATCGAATCTATGGAATTATTAAAAAATGGACTGAATCTTCCATTAGAAGAAGCGTGGATGACTTTATTACAACTATTTCAAAAAAATTAAAACTTAAGAAATTGAAACAAGATCAAGAAAGATTTTTATCTGAAATTAAAATTCCTTTGAGAAAGCGCTTTATCAATCCAAATAATCAATTTAAAAAATTTATAAAATTAATGAACCGAAAAATCCTCAAAAATGAATTAGATTTCATTGTATTGACAGGAGATCTCGTGGATTATACGGTTTTAAGTAGGTTATCTAAAAAGGTTCGAAAAATAAATGAATTTAACTATGAGGAGAGTAATTGGCAAACCTTTAAAAATATCCTTCTAAATTCTACGACACAAAAAAATAAAAAAGGTGTTATTAAAGGTGAAGAGTTGCTCTGTCCTATATTTACTATAGTAGGAAACCATGATTATAGACCATACCATTACGATATAACTTGGGCTGAAATGTATAAAAAAGTAGGTTTAAACGCTGCTGAAGCTATTGCTTTAAATGAGCTTTTTTCAGCTTCTCCAATATCTGCAATGGTAAAAACTCCAATGGCTTTAAAAGGTTATTTGTCAGAAATTAATCCTTCACTTGATTTCTTCTTAACACTTGGTAAGAACAACTTCATTTTCTTGAATACGGGTTCGGATTCTTTTAAAAATGTTAGGGATTTAATAATGGGTCATCCTTCAGTTACCGGACTCTTAAATAAACAGATTGTTTATTTAGAAAATCTCATAAACAACAAAATCAAAAAAGAAGCGAATATATTTCTTTTTTTACATGGTCCGCCCATAAATACTGGATCGAAAAAAATTAGCATCAAAATTTTTGAGAAAAAGGGGAAGAGAATTTTAAAAACTAAACTTTTGGATTTTAAGGAATCTCTAATAAAAAAATTGGGACAAGCTCCATCAAAAGCTCGAATAGATGGAGCATTTAATGTGAAATATGGTTCAATCTCATCAAATTGGGAAAAACTCATGAAATTTTGTAAAGACTATACAATTATGACACTATGTGGACATACTCACATGCAGCGAGAATTTAGACTTGAAGATCCTGAGATAAAAACTAAAGTTTATGATGCTCCTCCTTTTAGCATAAGAAAAATTGAAAATCCTGCAGCGGTTTTTTATGATGATTATTCAGAAATATATACTGATGCTGAAAGCATTAGAAAAAATGGTCCTTTTGTAGTCCAAACTCCTGGTTTAGGATTAGGTGGGTATAAGAATCCTGAAACTGCTGGAGCTTATAGAGAAATAATAGTTAAAGATGGGAGACTAACTTCTTTTAGAGTAAAATATATTAATCGGTAATATTAAGTTTTTCACTTTTTTCAATGAGTATATTTTATTTGAGGGAGGAAATAGAAAAAAATTATTGTATCATATCTTCAAATGCCTATATTTTAACTAATTTAGATGAAAAATGTAGGAAAATCTTTCGAAACTAGAATAAATTCTCTTGTTTATTGTGTAGTAAACCAGAAAAAGACAACCTTTAAATAATGTGATATAGTTATATTTAATTATATATCACCAAATATAATTATCATTACTTAAGTGTTAAAAATGTCTGTTGAATGGGAAATTGGAGAGGAGGCAAAAGAATTAGATGAAAAACCCATTTTAGAAAGGGTAAAGATAAAAAGGCGATCCGTGATAAGTATTGCTGGTGCTTTACTAATTTATTTTTTAACTATGACATTATTCTACTTCTTCTTGTAAGGCAATAGAGACATGGAATTAATTTTATATGTAATCTTATTAGCATTTCTATTTGAAGCGATGGATTCTATGGCTGGTATGGGTTTTGGCACAGCACTATCCCCACTTTTATTTTTATTTGGTTATACTCCACTTCAAGTTGTTCCAACAGTCTTAATTTCTGAAGCAATTACAGGTGCAATTGATACATTTTTTGATCATGAATTTAAAAATGTTCGTTATTCTTTCCGTCCTTTAAGTGATGCTACTAAGCTAGCCCTCATAATGGCATTTTTTGGTTGCTTAGCTATATTTACATCAATTTTTCTTGGTTACTTTGCGATAAAGTTCCCTGATTTCATTATTAAAACGTATGTTGCTATACTTGTCATTTTTATGGGTATTTCAGGGTTTATCAGAATAAAATTAAGAAAAATTGAGCAATCTAATACACATCCTAAAATGCTAATAGGATTTTCAGTATTAGCAGGTTTTAATAAAGGGATTGGAGGTGGAGGGTATGGTCCAGTTATAACAATGGGTCAAATCTTTTCAGGTGTCTATGAAAAAAGTGCAACTGCTATCGTATCTTTTGCAGAATCACTTGTTTCTATTGTAGGAATTTTTACATTCTTTCTAATAAGTTCTGCGGGTGTGGAAGTAGATCTGGTCCTTTTACCCTCAATTTTTACAGGTGGATTTATTGCTGCTCTTTTTGCCCCATATTTAGTGAGAGTTTTACCTAATAAAATTTGGAAATATTTCATACCTATTTATGCTCTCGGTATAGGATCATTTTCTCTCCTAAAAATATTCTTCTTATAATCTTCTTCAAATTTCAAAGAAAGATAAAATTCAGGACAATAATTACAAAAAAGTTGAATTTCTAGTTGTAATCAGAGGAATAAAAAATCGATTATTTAATCTGAAAAAAGAGTTATTCAAATACGCCATCTATCATATTGCTCGATTCTATTGGAAGTTTAACAATCTGTTTCAAATTATCTATCTACGTTGTTTTCTATAATTCTATTGTGTAGTCTTTCTAAAAATTTGTCGATTTTCTTTTTATGTCGCCATTGAATAAGAGATGACTTGAAATCTTTTTTTAAAATTAAATTTTCAACTCTTGATCCATTTTCTTCATCTATTTTCATTTTATATACCTTTATATTTGTTTCTAAATTCGCTCCTTTAAAATAGAATCTTGATTTTTTTTATATTTGTTAAAATTCTTTATTTTTAATTTCTTATCTAACAATTAGAACATCGCAAGGGGTATATTTCAATATTTTTTTAGAGATAGTTTCTAAGAATTTTTTTTGGAATTTAGAATAAAGCCCACCGGAACTTAAAATTACAAGATCGAATTCCTCTTCTTTTACTATTCTTTTAATATAATCTTCAGGTTCCTCATCCTCAATTAAACGAATTTCAACAGCTACATGCGCTCTATCAAATATTCTCTTAGTTTTTTCTAATATCTCTTTTCCTAATTCCTTGTAAAATTCTTTTATATCTCTATAATCTATAGCTTGAAGATGTTTATTAGAATAAAGTGTTGGGATATATCTTTTGTGTTTCGTTGAATGAAATACTACTACCTTACAATTCCAATCTTTTTGAAATTCAACAATTTGCTCTGCAACGGTATCTGAATGTGCTGATCCATCAGAAAAAAATAAGATTTTATTATATATTTTTATCACCTCATAACTTTTTCAATTTAAAATGAAACTAATGATTGATCTTTTTCATAATAGTGTTTTATTGAATTGAAATATCGTTCCCAAATTTTTTTTACTTGATTTTTTATGTTTTCTTTAATAAAATCTCCCCTTTTGATTATTTCTATAATTTTGGGAGTTTTAATCAAATTTTCTTTTAAAATTTCTGATTCAACAATGTGATATAAGAGTGTTCTAAAATTTTTTTTAATGGTTTTTGTTATTAATCTCAATAAATCAGATCCATAAATGTCAGATTTTTTTGGCAAGACAATTATAATAACTGCTATATCAAAATTTTCATCTTTGAATCTAACTCTTCTTTTTTTCCTTTTTAAAAAAATTTTAAATTTTTTCGCGATATACACTTTTCCTTTGTAAACCAAATTAACTTGCTCAAATCCTCTTTGATTTTCTGCATCCATATACCAAATTGGATGAAATTTTATGGGATGCAATTCTTGTTCGTTATTTTTAATACACTCATTTGGAAAAATCAGAAGTGGAATTTGTCCCTTGACTTTATCAAAATATAATATATATATTTGACATAAACCTGATAATAATACCAAATTACAACCTTCTTTTTTTTTTATAATCTTTTTTAATAGATCTTATTTGTTATTAATAGAAAGATTATAGAAATCTTGACTTTTGAACAAAAATAACATTAGATTTTACATTGAACGCTTTTAATAATTTCATACTTTCAATAAAAGTACTTTCATCCCCAATATGTAAAAAGTTTAATATTTTATCTTCCCGACCTTTTATAACAAATAAAATCTTTTTCATAATAGCATTGGCTCGTATCTCCAAATTTATATGTCTGTTTAATGCTTCAAGTTCATTTGAATAATGGTCTATTAAATACATTAGTTCTTTCGCATTAGAAGTATTTTTAATTTCTAAAATATCATATCCAGCCTTTAATTCGTTCAATTTGTTTTTAATTTCAATAATATTTTTGGAAAAATGTTCTTTAACATAATAAGGGAATTCTATCGTAAAATAAGGTATCTCATATTTATTTAGTACTTTTGCTAAATAAGTCTTATTAAATTCTCTTAAATCTATATGTTCTAAATCAATGGTGGCAAAACTTATCGGTATATCATTAAAATCTCGAACCAAATCTTCAGTATCTTTTTCATCATCTTCAAGATTTCTATCATCATATATCGAAACATTCTTATCTTCAATAGATTTAAACATTTAACCAACCATCTTTAATTCTCTATTTTTGCATTTCATTTATTATTAAGCGAAAAGATTAGTTCTATTTATTCAATTAAATTATATAATAAAACTCTTAGGTTCTCGTATTTGGCACGTCTTTCAATTATTAATTAAGGGTTGAGAGTTTGGGAAATTATCGAAATCTAAAATAGAACTATTCTTTTCAGTAGTCATATGTTGTTTATCATATATAAACATTCTGCAATCTAGACATTTAAATGTTAGCATTTATATAATAGACTTAGTGAAATCAGAAATATGATTATTAGAATCAATAGAATTATAAAAAATAAGCCAACAAAATGAGAAAAAATGATAACTAAAGAACGGTAATAAAAGTCCCTTTTTTGAAATCGATCATTGTGTCTACTTTAGAAAAATAGTATTCATTTTATATTATTAACTCTAATCTTTTTTATAAGCTTTCTTTTCTTTAATTCCACACAGAGGTAATTCACAGAGATCTAGTTCATTTTTTTGCATTTTAAATTCCTTTTCCATTTCGTTTTCTAATTCCTCTTTCGTTAAATCTGTATTAAAAATCTTTATATTGAATCATCTCTTTATTTTCAAAAAAAAAATCAAAATTTGTTATTTTTTAATCCATTTTATTAAGATCTAAATTTAACGTCATTCTGCGGTTTCTTAAAAAATAGATTTCTAATCTCCTTCTCTTTTTTTTCTATGTTTTATTTTTGCGTCCATACCAATATTATGATTAATTGTTTTAGAAGAAGGATTTGAATTAATTTTCGAATTATCTGAATGATTATTTAATTTATTTAACCTTCCCTGCTTATCAGTGGAATCAAGCGGAGCTATTTCTACTCTTAATAATTCTGGATTTACTTTATAATCTCCGGTGTTATCTTTAATATATTTTTTATATTTTATTTTATTATTCATATTCTCTCTTTTTATTACTTATTCAACTGTTATTTTTAAATAATATTTAATTCAATAGGTCTCGAGCTATCTCTTTTTATTTCTGCTAGCTTTTCTATTTTTAATTTAAGAGGTTTTTTATCTAGGAGGCTTTTAATTTCAATTAAACTATGTTTGATAGCACCATTAAAAATTTCCTCCCCCGCTTTTGTTCTCGTAATAACAGAGGACCATCCTATTTTTGAACCAATTGAACCAACTGAAATATCTGCTAATTCTGCAGTAAAATCATTGCAATAATTACAGAAATCTGAACCATATAACTCACATTCCTCTAAAGGAAGTGAAAATATTTCCCCAGATTGAAGAGTTATAACAAATTTTCCAATGTTTATGTCCATTTTAGTTATTTCGTCAATATTAGCACTGAATTTATTACTAAAAAGCTTAAGGATTTTCTCGTAAGGAAAGGATTCTTTACAAAAAAGACCTATTTTATATTTTATATTGTTTAATAAAGGTGATTTTACAGGAAATAATTCACCTTTAAATATTGCTTTTATTTTACATGGAAGGGCAACTACAGCTATTTTTTTGTTTTTTTCTATCTTATCTAAAATTGATAAAATTGGAGCATGAACATATGTAGTACCTGCTGTTTTATATAAATCTTTTACATTTTCTATTATACTAACTTCAGGTTTCCAATGTTTTTTTGAATGTTTAATTGTTACTACAGCATCTACTAAATTTTTATTAAGTAAATAATAAAGTAATGAAGTTACTATACCCCCATCTTGCCCTACTTTTTTAATTGTGTATTTTAACGTTCTTGCTGTAAATATATTTTCATAATAACCTAAACCGTAAGAATATTTTAAAGAAGTATCAGATTTTTTAATAAACTTTTGTAGATTATCGATTGAAAAAGATTGTGGACAAACACTATGACAAAGACCACAATTAATGCATTTTCCTTCATCAATATATAAATAATCTGTCATAAGTTCAATGCAATCTACAGGACATATTGATATACATAAACCACAATGGCAACAAGTTTTATTGTCATCAATTAAAGAAACTGATTTAAAATAATTCTCCTTATAACTCTCCTTAATTTCTTTAATTCTGTATTTATAACAATAATTTTTTAATTCTAATGATTTAGGATAATTTAATTTATTATCTGGTATTTCTTCAAAGATTTCTTCAATATATCCTTGTTCTGTTAAATAAAAAAGATCACGAATGATACTCTCTTCTGAAAAATCAAATAGCTTTATTATTTCTTCTAATGTTAACGGTTTGTATCTTTTTAATTCTTCAAGTATGTATTTCCTAGCAGTTTCAGCTTCAAAAATCGAATCTAATAAATAATTAAGCTCATTTTCATTATATCTTCCTAATTTTAAAATTTTTTCTTTTGCCTTAAATAATGTTCTATATTGAAAATTGTTTGAAGCTTTATAGGTTGCGTATAACAATTTTTTTATAGAAAGATTTTCGAAATTATAATTATCATTTGATTTGTTTTGTATTTTTTGAACTTCTGAATTAATTGGATTCGACCCAGATTGAACCAATTCTTTAAAAAACTCCTTAATAGAGTCAATTAAATTCTCTTGATTGGTATTATGATACTTAAATAACTTTATTCTCTGATTTCCTAAACCTCTTTTTTTTAAAATTCGATTAGCTTCTTCTGCTGATTTATTAAATAATTTGAATTCTGATAAAAATTTATTTCCTTTTAGTTTACCTCTAATTATAACAAATATACCGTCAAAACCATTATAAATTCCTTTTAATAATTGTGTTACATCAAGCGTTCCTAAATTTTCCATTGAATCAATTTTAACTGAATCTCCTTTTTTCAATTTCTTTATTTCTCCTAAATTTAACTCATTCAATTTACATCCTGGGCTCGAAAATATCATAACTTTATATTCTATAATTAATCACCGCGTTTTTGTGTTTATATTCGAATCTAATATTTTATATACTATTTTCCCTATAATCATATATGGAAATAGATCATTTATATTTTTGTATTGATATAATATAGATTGCAAGACCAAAAATATTATTATCAATATCGATGATATTATAAAAAATGATACAATAAAATGTTAAAAAATGATAACTAAAGAACAAATGATTGATTATTTACAATGTGAAATTTCATCTTTTGGTTTTCAAGATTTATATGATTTAGTTATAAGTAAAGAAAATTGCGTAAACTGTGGAGCTTGTCTCTCTATATGCCCTCGCATTGGTATTAGTGAAAATAAACCAACACTTATAGATTATGACCCAGAATGTTCATTATGCTTTAAATATTGTCCAAGAACATTTTTCCCGAAAAAACTATTTGAAAAAGAAATTTTCAATGAAAAAATTCAAAAGGATTTTCTTTTAGGAAATTTTCAAAAAACAACTACTGCTAAAAGCACTGATAAAAATATTTTAAAGAATTGTCAAAATGGCGGAGTTATTACCACATTACTTTGCCATGCTTTAAATACAGGATTAATTGATGGAGTTCTTATAGCAGATAAGGATGAGAATTGGTATCCTAAATCCTCCATAGCAAGAACTCAAGAAGAAATAATCTCTTCTGCAGGGTCTATTTACGCAATGATACCAATCTTAAGTTCATATGGAGATGCTGTATACAAATTTAAAATTGAAAATCTTGCCTTTGTTGGATTGCCTTGTCAAATTCAAGCAGTAAGAAAATTTCAACTATGGCCACCTCTTTCAGAAAAGTATGGAAAATTTAAATTAATTATTGGATTATTTTGTTCCGCTAATTATTCATATAATTCAATTTGTAACCTTGTACAAGAATTAATTGGTGTTTCAATGGGAGAAATTAAAAAATTTGATGTTTCCCATGGTAAATTTATTGCTTATTTAAAGGATGGATCTATTAAGGAAGTTTCAATAAAGGATACAAGTAAATATCATTATTCCAGTTGTAAATATTGCAAAGACTATACTGCTGAATTTGCTGATATTTCAGTAGGGAGTTTAGGTGCCCCGAGCGATAATTGGAATAGTGTAATTATTCGCTCTAATGTAGCTCAACAACTCTTTAATGATGCTTTAACACAAGGAAAAATAATTAATTCAAATAAAATAGATCTTATAAAAATCAAGAAAGCTTCCAAAAAAAAGAAAATGCAAATAACACAAATGAATGATAAGATTTATCCTGCTTTAAAATTTTTTGGTGTATCTAAATCTGAAGTAAAAACATATGCAACACTTTTAACCTTAGGAGAAGCTGATCTATTTATGTTGAGTGATGTTATGAAGTTAAAACCAGAAATAATTTATAACACTCTTAAAACCTTAAAGCAGAGGAAATGGATATCTAAATCTAATAGTTTTTATAGATCAATCAATCCATCTCAAGTTATCAAAAAAGAGATAAATTATTTCATAAATAATTTAAAAAAGCACATTGATTCAATTAAGTCAGAAGCTTTAGATGATTTAAAAACTATTTTCATACAAAATAATCTTATGTATTTAAAAGATCTGGATTTCATTGATATTATATTCTAAGAAATATAATTTTTTAATCCCAGTTAATTTAGTTAAACACATTGTAATTCTGATTAATGAAATATAATTGAAAATGGATGATCAAAAGCGTCAATTAATTGGGGAATTGAGAAAGAGGTAAAAAAATTAGAAGAAAATACTATAATTGATAAAATGAAAACCGAGTAGCATTCTACTATGAAAAAATTTGAAGAAAATCATATTATAATTAGAAATTATAAAGCTTCTGATTATCAAGCTACTTTAGAGATATTAAAACAACTTCATGATATATTTAATATAAAATTAAAAGAAGATCGATGGAGGTCATCTTCTGGTTTAAGACAATTTAAACCAAATTTAAAAAGAATTACTTTAATTGCTGAATTAAAATCTACAAGTGAAGTTGTAGGTATGGGAATGATTGAGGCTTCAAAAAATCCTTTAGGTCAATATATTGGAAACTTGGATAATTGGGCAATTAAAGAAGAATTCATAGGTAAACAAATAGGTAGAATCTTAGCAGATAAAGCTATTCAAATTTTAAAATCATGGGGTTGTGAATCAATAAGAATTAATCTTAGCTATGAAATTCCAGAAAAATTGCTTAAAGTATTTGGAGGTGCAGGATTTAAACCTATTATGATTGTGTTAGAAAAAATATTCGATGAAAGAGATTAATAAATAATTTTAATTTTCCAAGAAAAAATCATTCGCGGTTTCCGATTAATAGAATTTTCATTTTATAATTTATTGCTATATATTATTAATGTTAATGTGTGGCACATGATATACAAGGATCGAATGCTCTAATTACCATCTGAACTCTTTTTTTCACCAATTTAATATCTCCTGTTTTTTCATATAATTTTTGAGCGTATTTTGTAATCATTTCATTAATAAGTGGAATATTTATTTCAGTTGCGATAAAAAGCTTCAATTTTTTAACTAAGTTGCTTTTATCAACATAATAATGATGCAATAGTATCCCTCTTGGTGCTTCAACGAGTCCAATGCCTTCTGAATTTTTCATAGAATTAAGAGTAGGAAATTTCTGTTTTATGGATAAGGAAGGATTTTCTAAAATCTCTAATGCTTGATCAGTTTCAATAAACATTTCTAATAATCTAAGGAAATCAGAAAATAGAATGTTAGTGCTCCAAGATTTACCAAAATTTTCTAGATATGTGGAAATTTTATCATCTCCATAGTTTTCAATAATCTTAAATCTAGAAATTGGACCGGTTAACATTTTTTTTTTATCAAAATGAAAATCAATTCCACGTAAATCAATGTCTTTATCAAAATAAAGAGGATAAGAATTTTCTTGAAAATCAATTATCTTCCTTTCCGATTCTATAATCCTTAAACTACCTGAATATCTATCATAATTTCCAAAATTATTTAACCCAATATAAATTACATTAGGAAGTGAAAATTCTTCTGGTGGAATTTTATTGGAAAAATAATCAATAAAAGTTTCAATGATCATTTCTAAATTATTTGAAGCTTTTTGGATATATTTTCGAGCTATAATAATATTCTTTCGAGAAGGTGAATAAATCAATCCACCCGGAATTGGAGTAATCAAATGTGCAGATCTCCCACCAAATAATATTTCAATCTCATTTCCAAATTTAATTAGTTCATACAAGTTTTTTGTTAATTGTGGATTGAAATTAATTAAATCATATTGAGAAATAGGCTTTTGGCTAAGATTAAAAATTGTTAAGAGATCTGGTAATGATTGGAAGAAAAAATGCATACAATGCGATTTAATTAATTCTCCACATAGCAATAGGCGTCTTATAAGAATTGATTGTTCATTAACCTCTACATCGTATAAGTTTTCTATAACTTTACAACTTGCAATTGCTTGAGATGCATAACATAAACCGCATAATCGAGAAATTATTTTAGGTATATCCTCTAATCTTTTACCAATCAAAAAATTCTCAAATCCGCGATATGCCGCAATTTCAAAATTAACATTCGAAACATTGTCATTCTGAATTAATATATTTACATTTCCATGTCCTTCAACTCGAGTACAAATATCGACTGTTTTTAGCATTTTTCTATCACCATTTTAATCTTGGTTTTGAAAAACGATAAAATAAACCTTTATAACTTTCTAAATCCTCAGAAAAATTAATTAAACTTAAGAAATTAATGATGTTTGATGTGAAATCTTTTGAAACAGGACCCATACAACCTTCACATGGAAATCCATATTCTATGCATTTATATTCGCATCCATCTCGAGTTATTGGACCTAAACATAAGATCCCTTTCTTTAAAAAACAAGTTGAATTTTCTTCATCTAGATCAATCTCATCTAGATAAGGATTAATTTTAGCTATTTCAATTTTAAAATTAATTTCTATATCTCCTCGTAATGGACAACCAGCACACATATTTTTTTCTGGTAATTTAACCTCTTTATTTTCTATTAATCTAATTAGATAATTTCCAAATAATTTAGAGGGTGGTGGACAACCAGGAATCATTCCATCAATTTCAATATAATTTGAGATTGGTTCTGCCGCTATTGAATTTGAAAGACTTACAATTCCTCCGAATCCAGCGCAGGAACCCAATGAATACACCTTTTTAGCATTTTTTCGGACTCTTTTAAGTAGAGAAATATCTATTTCTTGAGAAACACATCCTTCTACTAATGCAATATCACACTCTGTAATTTTCTTGACATCTGAAATAAAGGGAAAATATACTATATTTGTTCTTTCAAGGAATTGAGGGAAAATGTCCAATGAAATTAAAGTAGAGACACACCCACTACATGACATTAGAGAAATTATTGTAATTTTAGGCTTCAAATTTAATCTCCTCTGATAATTGTGTATAAAATTTATTTACAATTTCAGCAAACTTATTACCCTCCACAGCATTCATATGTTCAAGGATTATCCGTCCAAAAAATTTCTTTCCTAATACATTTTTTAATATTTTAATTTTATTTTCGATTTTTTCTACTCCATCTATATATCTACAAGCATCTTTTCTACAACCAATTATCATTACTCCATTGAATCCCATTTCAAATGATCTAATAATAAAATTAGTATCAACCCTTCCTGTACAAGGAACTCGAATGATAAAAATATTTGGATAATATGAAATTTTTTTTAACCCAGCATCATCAGCAGCAGCGTAACCACATGAACGACAACAAAAAACAATTATTTTGGGACTTTTATTAAATTTTGAAAGAACTTCAATTGTTTTAAGAATCTTTTTAGATGTATCTATATTAAGATCTATGGCATTTGTAGGACAGACACTTACACAAGTTCCACATCCTTTACACTTAAATTTATCAATATTTATTTTATCAGATTCTAGTGTAATAGCATTATAAGGGCAAATTTGCGAGCATAGTCCGCATAAGCCACATTTATTCTCATCAAGCTCTATTCCACTGAATTCAGCAATTAAATAATCTTTAAAAAGCAATGAGATGACTTTTAATGCAACATTATTAGCTGTGGAAATAGTAGATTTATAATCTAATGGACCAAAAATCGTCCCAACACCATAAATACCAGATGCTAAGGTTTCTTCACTCATAAATCCGTTATCATCTAATGTAAAATCCATATATTTTCGGAGGTTTTTTAGATCTTTATTTGGAACATATTTTAGATTTAATACGATCATATCACTTTGAAATTCGATATTATCAGCAATAACATAATTCACATCTTTATTGGATTCAATTGTAATTTTATTGGCATATATAAATGCAGGATTAGATGATCTTAATAAAATCTCATCCTTATCCTTTAATTTACTTAAATCGTAAAAAACATTGACTTCACAATCAGGATTTCTTATTTTAATATCCTCAATGTATTTTTGTGCCAAAATTTCAGAGTAATCTGCAAGATATTTTAATGGGCCAACCTCTTGGATAATTGAAATCGAATTTATAGGCTTTTTATCAGATAATCTTAGAAGTTTTCCTTCAGTGATGCCATCAGAAGATAAAATCCGCTCAAATTCAGGTGAAGTTACAATATTTTTTTGGGGATTATAATGATACTCCTCTAAATTCCCATATAAATCAGATCCAATAGCAATAACTTTAGTACCAACTTTGATTTTAATTTTTTCTCCCTTTTGAGTCAAATCTATAGCTTTATTCACACATACGCGCTCGCAAATTCTACAATTAAGACAATTTTTTATATCTTCCTCATCAATTAATGGGACATAAGGGTAAGAATGAATAAATGGGATATATATGATTTTTCGATAAGATAAATCAAATTCATATTGATCTGGCTTTTCTATACTGCAAACTTCTATGCATTGCTTACAACCTGTGCATTTTTTAATGTCTATATAACGAGGTTTTTTAACCAAATCAATAGTGAAAGCTCCTACTTCTCCTGACACATCTTCGATTTCAGTATTCGTAAGAATTTTTATATTGTTTTCATTTACTACCTCACTTATTAATTCTGAAATGAAACATATAGAACAATCACCCATATTATGGATTCGGTGCCATCTGGCTACCTTGCCTCCTAAAGTTGCTGATTTTTCAATAAGATATACTTTAATTCCAGCTCGAGCTAAATTTAAAGCAAGTGTTATACCCGCAATTCCACCACCTAAAATTGCACAGCTCTTTTCTACTTCAACCCTCTTAACTTTCACCTTCTTTTGAAGATTTGTCCGTTCAACAGCAGCTTCAATTAATAATTTTGCTTTTTCTAAAGAAATTGAGGGATCTATATTTTTTTCTTTAAATTGATGCACCCAACAACATTGCTCTCTGATATTTGCTATTTCAATGTTTGGGTGATCAATAACATCATCAAAAATTCTTTCAAACAGAAGTTGATGTGTTCTTGGAGAGCATGCTGCGATAACAATTTTATTTAAAAAATTATTTTTAACCCAGTTGGTAATCTTAGTAAAATTTTTTTGTTGACATAGATTATCGAAAATTCTAACTGAAACAACATTTTTTAATTTATTTACATAATTTTCAAGCCCAATAATATTAATTACATTTGAGATTTCTGTATTACAATCGCAAATTATAACTCCAATTCTGCTTATTTCGCTCCCTTTTGAATCTAAATATTCACCAATATCTTCTCCGGATAAAATTCTTTTGTTGAGATTGAGTATTTTAAGTATGCGTTTTCCATCTTCAGTAAGAAAATATGATTTTTTGTCTTTATTTATCAACGATCCAATTTTTTTCAGATGAAAATTTAGTTGCCCTGTAGTTTCTAGACCAAGCTTTTCCATTAAATCTGTATAAGGAATATAACCTTCCTTTTCTAAAAGAAATAAGATTTTTCTCCTAAATGGGTGAGACAATATAGAGTATATATCCATTATTTAAAATCCTCCTTTTTTTCCCAATTTCCACCAAATAATTTTAAATTTATTAAAATTAAAAGAAAATAAATTAAACATTTAAAAATGGATTTTAGTATGTTATTCTTCTTTAATCGCTGAAGTTAATGATGAAGATTTCCATGTTATTATTTTATTTCTAATGTTTTTATCTGTTCGTTTAATTTTTGATTGAGAGAACTGGGCGATTTTTTCTTTCATTTCTTTTATATTTTTATTATCCAAGTTTAAACATTCAATAACACCTGCCTTTATCACCTTATTGATGAGGTCTGTTCCTTTTTCAGTCCGAGTGATCACAGTTGTATATTTATCTGAGGAACCTAATCCTCCAAAAGATATATCAGCATAAATATTAGTGAAATCTCTGCAAACTCCACAAGCTGACCGTACGTAATTAGTTAGCCTCTCAAAGGGGATATGCATTATTTTTTGAGTAGTCCCACTATTTTTTAATTTAATAATTAGATTTTCCTTAATGTTAATTTTTTCAATGTCTTTGAATTTGATATTAAACTGTTTCTCGAATTGTTTCATTTTTGTTCTATCAAAAAAGAAATTCTCGTAGCAAAATAAACCCAAACAAATTTCTATATTTTCTGATGGAATAATACCTAGGTTTTGCATGCACCTAATGGTATAAATCTGGCATGGTGTTCCAACTAATGCTAATTTCTTAAATTTATAATGACTTAATTTGGGTAGTGAACTTATATATGTATGAAATTTCTGTAGAGTATCTAAATGCGAAGATAAATCCAATTTAACCCCTGAAGTGTTAATTAAATCTTCTTTACTTTTAGCAATTATAGCTTCTCTGGAAAAAGGAGCCTTTGTTTTTGCAACAATTGCCCCATCAATCATTTTCTTTTTTATCAAATAACCGATAATTGAGTTTACAACGCCCCCATCTGTTCCGTATTTTAAAAATTCTTTGTCTTTAGATTGACAAGTGTAAATTTTTTCAACAAAGCCTAAAGGCGTGGATGAAAAATCTGAAAAATTATAAGTTTTATTGAGCGCCTCGTCTAGAATATGGGTCTGTGGACATATTAAATAACAAATTCCACACTCAAGGCATTTCTCCTTATTTAAATATTCTGGAGGGGAATTTGGTTTCTTAAATCCAATCACTTCATTTTCTATTGAATTGCAAAAGCTTACGCAACCTCCACACTGCTGACAAATCCCACGTTCATGAATTTCTTCAATTAAATCCTTAAAAGTTTTTATACTCATTTTTAAAAATCACCAATTTTAATTTATAAATTTAAAAATCTTTCTGATTATTTTAATAATTTTTATGATCTCTATGATAATTATTATTGTCAAACTATATAAATATGACTCTTTCTATATATTACGTGATCATAAATAGTAATAAGAAATGATGGAAATACCTCTCCATATGACCTAAACAGTAATCAAACATTTAAGAAAAGATCAAATAAAGACCAGATCCGTTTATTAAATTAGAAAATGACAAAATAATTTGTCAAAATAATCACAATTTTTCTTATCAGATCTTTTAAATTTGTCATAAATCATCATTTAACCGGAATATAATATTAAAATTTAATTTTAATTACTTTTTTGTAAATTATGAATTTTTTTCTAGATCAAAAATTTGAAATTTTATTATAAAAAATAGTGGTGATTTTTTAAAAAGGTGGATTAAATGTCTGAAATACAGACCAATGTAAGAATCGGAGTATATATCTGTAGGTGAGGAGTTAATATTAGTGCTAGTGTCGATTGCGATCTTGTTAGAGATTATGTTGATGCACTGCCAAATATTATTGTTGCTAGAGTAAACGATTTTACATGTAGTAATCCAGGACAAAATATTATTAAAAACGATATTTTAGATTTAGACTTAAATCGAGTTGTTGTTGCAGCTTGTACACCAAAGATTCATGAATCCACCTATCGAGCAGTTTTAGTTGAAGCTGAATTAAACCCGTATTACTTTCAAATGGTTAATCTCCGCGAACATTGTTCATTTATCCACTCAAATGATAGAAGAAGTGCTACTGAAAAAGCTATAAGATTAGTGCAAGCAGGGATAAATCGTGCACGGAACTTAGAAATTATACCGCATAAAAAAATTTCAGTGAAAAAAGCAGTATTAATTATTGGTGCAGGAATTGCGGGAATGAATGCTGCATTAGATCTAGCTAATCAAGGGATTCCTATTTATTTAGTTGAGAAAGAAGCAACAATCGGAGGAAAAATGGCACAATTAGATAGAATCTATCCAACTGATGATTGTGCTATATGAGTTTTAGCCCCTATTATGGTCGATGCATCAAAACATCCAAATATAACATTATTTACCTTTAGTGATGTTGTTGAGTTTAGAGGAATTCCTGGAGACTATAGTGTAAAAATTCGTAAAAATCCTCGCTATATTGATGAATCCAAATGTACAGGTTGCGGATTATGCACTGTCAAATGCCCTATAAAAGTGCCGAGTGAGTTTGATAGAGGTATAGGTGAAAGAGGAGCGATATTTATACCTTTTCCTCAAGCAGTACCAAAACTAGCTCTAATTGATAAAAGTGTGTGTATTAACTGTAAAAACTGTGAAAGGATATGTCCTGCTGAAGCCATTGATTTTGAGCAATCAACAGAATACATTGATATAAAAGTGGGAGCTGTAATCATAGCTACTGGATGGGATGAATATCCAATAATGAAAAAGAATGAATACAAATATGGGATTTATTCTAATGTAATTACTCAAATCGAATTAGAACGCATATTGAGTCCAGTTGGTCCAACAGGGGGTCATGTATACAGGATTTCTGATGCAAAAACCCCCAAAACAGTAGCGATGATTCAATGTGTTGGTTCAAGATCATTAAAAGGGAATCCCTATTGTTCCGGAGTATGTTGAAATGTTGCTCTTAAAAATGCTCAATTGTTAAAACAAGAATATCCTGATATGGATATTGCTATATTTTATATAGATATACGAACATGGGATAAAAGGAATGAAGAATATTATAGAAAAGCGAGAGAAGCGGGAATAATGATGATTCGGGGTAAAGTCGGAGATATAAGAGAGGAACCAAATACAAAAAAACTAAAAATTCGAGCTTCTTCGACCTTAACAAATGATATTATTACAATGAATGCAGATTTAGTAGTATTATCAACAGGTATGGTTCCTTCTAAAAATACTGCAATGATTATTGAGACATTAGGTTTAGGGAAAGATATCAATGGGTTTTTAACCGAGGTTCATGCATGCTTAAAGCCTCAAGAGACTAATAATATGGGTATTTATATTTGCGGATGTGCTGCTGGTCCTAAAAATATCCCTTATTCAGTATCAACTGCATTAGCTGCGGCAAGTAAAGCATCTACTTTACTTTCTAAAGATACAATAACTCAAGAATTAATCATCGTTGAAGTAAATGAAAATCTATGTATGGGTTGCCATAGATGTGAAAAATTATGTAATTATAAGGCAATAAAAATTAATGGAGAGAATATAGCTGAAGTAGACGACTTAAAATGTAAAGGTTGCGGAGTTTGTGTGTCATCATGCCCCGCACGAGCAATTGATCTTAAATATTATAGAGATAAACAAATTATTGAAGAGATAAAAGGGATTTGTAGTACTGAAATTGAATATAAGGAAGAATATATTGAAACTATTGAACTTATTTGGAAAAAAATTGAAACATTAGCTCCTTAACAAACATAATCTGAAAAAGAATGATCCTCTTAAAAAAATGTTAGTTAAGAGGAAACTATCCCATTGCATGGGTTTTCAGAAAATATAAAATAATTAATGATATGAATTTATATCATCAGTTCAAATTAATTTAATTTATTCGAATGGATATCTATCTTTCTTTATTTTAATTTTTTTAAGTTAATACTGTGTAAAATGGTTTATCTAATAATTGTTAATTAATTTTTTTATTTCTTGTTTTTTAAAGAAATTAATTTATTATACCAATCTAATTTCTTATTCTTCCACTCA
>CAYZTE010000015.1:0-1710 GCA_964481225.1 uncultured archaeon
ATTTTATTAAAATCTTTTAACAAATACTAATATTTTTAACATTATTTATGATGTTATTAATATTATATTCATTTAATTTTACTTTGAACTAAGATCAAAAATTTATTCTAAAAGGTATTAAAAATGAGATATTATTCGAACATTTTAAAATTAATTGGCAGAACTCCTTTAGTTCGTATTAATAAAAGTAATCCAAATCCTAATGTGCTAGTGTTAGCAAAATTAGAGAAGTATAATCCCTCAGGATCTGTTAAAGATAGAATTGCTATCTCAATGATAGAAGAGGCTGAGAAAGAGGGATTATTAACACCAGAAAAAATAATAATAGAGCCAAGTAGTGGAAATACAGGAATTGGATTGTCTTTAGTTTGTGCAGCAAAAGGTTATCCGTTAGAAATTGTAATGCCTGAAACGATGTCTGTCGAACGACGCAAAATTATGACTGCTTATGGAGCAAAAATAACATTAACTCCAGGAGACAAAGGAATGGACGGAGCACAAGATTATGTAGAAGAAATAATAAAAGAAAATCCTGAAAAGTATTTTTTCCCTAATCAATATGCTAATGAGAACAATCCTTTAGCACATTATAGATATACAGCAGAAGAAATTATTGAAGATACTGATGGAGAAATAGATGTGTTTGTAGCAGGGTTAGGAACTTCAGGAACGTTGATGGGTGTGTCAAAGAGATTAAAAGAACATAATCCAAACATTAAAATAATTGCTGTAGAACCTGAGGCGGAAGCACCTATCCAAGGCTTAAAGAATCTAAAGGTTTCATATATACCTAAAATATATGATGAATCTCAAATCGATGAAAAAGTATATGCCAAAGAGGAAGATGCTGAACATGCTTCTCGAATGCTCTCCTTACAAGAAGGTATTTTTACTGGCATCAGTTCAGGTGCCGCAATGTATGTAGCTATAGAAACAGCTAGAGAAATGGAATCAGGCACGTTGGTGGTCTTATTGCCTGATGGTGGAGAAAAGTATATCTCTCATCCGATTTATTATCCTGAAAAATGTTTGGAATGTACTAAAAAATGCAAAATAATGACTCTATGGGATGATAAATATATAGAATCCATTTCAGAGTGGTGGGAATCTAAAGAATAAATTCTTTTAATTAGTTAGCCCTTTTTTCTCTTTTAATTTCAACCAAATTTCTAAGAAGATAAATATTATTAGACCTATAAAGCAAATTAAGGCACCTACGAGAAAAGCTATCTGATATGCAAATACTTCACTCTTTCCATTAACAATCAAAAAATCAATTAATGGACCAGATATTAGTGTACTTGCAGTTCCCCAAGATAAGAAAAATGTTGTATTATACACCGCAAATAATTTCGCACGAATCCTAGCAGGCATTAAAATGGAACCTATAGCATAGGAGGAGGCATATATAATAACTTCTGCAGTCCCAATTAAGAAACTTCCTATAAATATTAATTGTAAATGGATGGTGGTTGCTGTAATAATTAATGCAATAATCCCAATAGATGACCCAATTATTAAGGTTCGTGAATGCCCAAATTTTTTACTTAGAAATCCTGCCATTAATCCAATTATCATGACTGCTACTGAACGTGAATTAGCTATAAAACTTAACATAATACTATCAACAGCAAATCCGGATTCCAAACTAAGGTATTGAGAATAAGGTACAGCTATTGAATTTCTCCCAAAATTAATGAATATTAAAGC
>CAYZTE010000015.1:1810-26869 GCA_964481225.1 uncultured archaeon
ATTGAGAATAAGGTACAGCTATTGAATTTCTCCCAAAATTAATGAATATTAAAGCCACAATGAAAATAATAAAAATGAAAATATTACCTTGATTTTTTTCATTTGTCATTATTGGGTCTTCATTTTCTTTTTCTTCTAGGCTGATACCTCCTTCGGGACTAAACAACATTGGAATAGTAGAAACAAACATGACAAAAGAAGCTACGATAAATAGAGGCCCATTTCTAAATCCTATTCCTTTATCATACAATAAACCCCCTATAAATATTCCTATTATACGCCCAAGGCCTCCAAGACTTGTCAGTTGACCCATAACTTTGCTACGTTTTTGAGAAGGATATAAATCGCTGATAATTGCACTCCATCCTATATTGGACATAGACCAAAACATTTCTACGCAACTAAGTCCTATAATGATTACATATCCAGCAACATACAGATTCTCAAACGAAAAATGTATTAACCATATTGTAAACGTGCCAATTCCAGCAAGCAATTCCCCTGAAATTATTAATGTTCGGCGACGTTGGAATTTATCACTGATGGGACCCCAAACAAAGTTTTGGAATATGACACTCATAATCATGGGAAGCGTAGCGTAAAGTGTGGTTTCCCACACAGACATATTTAAGAAATCTTTTAAATAAATTGATAGATATGTGTAAAATAGGCCTCTTCTAAACATAGCTAACATTTGAAAAGAGGATAAGCCTAAGAATGTTCGAGAGGAAGATTCAATGACGTTTTTAGTTAACAGCTTTCTCATATAAATGGTTAAAAGAAATATATTTTCTAAAATTTTCTATTTAAGTACAATATGAAGTAGTTTGCTTAAAGGATATTTGTGAAAATTTAAGAAAAATAGGTTATTTAAATAGAGGCTTGTTCTTATTGTTCAAATAAATTTAGTTAATTAGAGTATTCCTATGTTCAATTGCTCTGTTTTCTTTCAAAATCTTTTTTGATTAAATCTAATTGTTTTATCATCTTTAGCTTATTTGGAATGAATTTTAATTGTTCAGCATATAGCGGATAGAAATTATGTAATATGCTTAGTAGCTCAAGCCAAGATCTCTGGTTTTCTGTTTGATCAGGTATTTCTTTTTTTAATTGAAAGAGGATTCTTTTTTCTTTCTTTGATTTTAGAGCTTTCAAGAAATTTTTGGTTACTATAATTCTAAATTTGGAATATTCTAAAGGTCTAAAATTAGCTAACGAATAGCTTATGCTATTATCAGCAAAAGGAAAAAATTTGATTTTTTTATCTTCTGGCTCATCAGGATTTTCAATTAAAGCTAATTCTAAATCAATATTACTCAGGTTTTCCAAAATTGAATATAATTCTCCAATAGTTATTTTAGTATTCATTTCTAGTCGAGTAATAATTTCTGAAATTGGTATGGAAAAATCAGGGATTTTTTCTGGATTTTCTATTCTATATACATATTCTTTTTTAATGATATTTATAATTTGATTCCTTAAGTCCTCCGTCAATTTAACTTTTAACTCATCAGAAACTAGCGCTTCTTTTTTGATTTCTTCAATTTTTTGTTCATCTATGTGTTTTTTTTTATAATTCGTTGTGAGGGATTCAATAAATCTATCTGTGGCCTTATCTGATTTTATTTCTGCCTTTAATCTACTAGTTTTACTCTTGTCAGCTAAGCTAGTCTCAAAAAGCCTCTCACTTAGATATTTTCTCGCCTTTAATTCTGCGATTTCTTTCTTCTCAAACCTTTCAGTCACTGAAACGAAATCTATAATTTTTGTTGGTTTGCCAAATTCTTTTTTCTCCTCTCTTATAAGTATATCCATATCCTTTTTTACCAATTGCTCAAGTAAAGAATAAACATTTGCTTTTGATAATTGGGTTGCTTTTATTAATTCTCGCTCTATTATCTCGATAGGGAAAGCTTCGCCTCTTCTTATATATTCACTTCTTATGATTTTATAAATTTTCTCCATATTTTTTTCCTCTTCGCCCACGGTTTCTTTTTGTAATCTTATGAACATTGAAGTCTCGTGAGGTTTTAAGTAATAAATTAATAATGTAGAACCTAAGAAGAAAATCATGAGCACTGAGATAAAATATTTATCTGCCATAAAAAATCTCCCCACATCGGTAATTATTTGATTATGAATTTGACTTGCAAGGGAAAAACGTGTTAATGTTTGAGCGAATACGCATGCTAAACAGAATAAAATCAAGCCATCCTTTTTAAAGAACATTATACGCCAACCTAATGTTCTTCCGGTTTTCCTTATGATCCTAAATAAGAAATACATTGAAATCAAAAATTCAAATAAAAAGACATATGATGCTGGTGAGCCCGTTGCTCCTATTGTTGCTTTCAACGCAACAACAGTGTCAGGTTGTAATAATAAGAAGATACTAATCTGTAAAATCTGAAAGAAGAAGATAAATAAAACTATTAGAGAAAAAGTAAAATTATCAAATGTGCCTGCTCGTTTTGTTTCAGCTCGCCTTCTTGTAAAAACGAATTCGAAAATTATGAAGACAAGAGTCATTACTAAACTAAAATAAATTAAGGGCATAACAACCCGCATTTCTAGGTTGTACACATTAACAGCACTACTTGGATCAGTTCTTCCAAAAAAATCCAAAGAGAGAAAGACTAAAAAACTCCTGTAAAGTAATGATAGAATAACAAGTATTCCTAAAATGAAAAATGGAGTGATTATTGCAAAAAAATATCTTGGAATTGAATATTTTTTAATGAATCTTGCTTCTATTTTCGTTGAGAATTTTCTCGAATAAATATAAAATCTACTACTCAAAAGGACTAACCATATCATCGCTAAAGTTAATAAATATGTCAAGAAGTTAATATCAGTTGAAATGTATAAAAAAAGTAGATATAATGATGAAATAAGACTTAAATATAAAATGGATTGCTTAATTAATGTTTTTTCCTCAAATATAAAGATTCTTACTTTATCTATACTAAACAAAACAGACAAAATCAGAAAAAATGAAACGATAGTAATTGAAAACGCAAAAGCATCTCCGAACATTAAAAAGTCAATCCAAGTACTTTCTGGTATGTTTATTGCCGTAATTAAAAATAGTGAATATACACCAAATATTGCATATAATCCGAGAAATTTCTTGCCACCATATGATTTTGGAGGTTCTTGCCCATCTAAATAAACTTCTTGATGGACTATTTTATCATAAAAACCTTTAAACTTCCTTTTTGTTTTTGATTGAAGAGCAATCAATTTTGTACCTTGCCTTGATTTAAAATCTCTAAGTTTTCGGCTGACCTCTTTTCTTCCAAGTTTTGAAGTTGAACGTAATTTTAAAGGCTTGGATTTTTCCTTTTTTTTCTTAGCTTCTGAATTTTTTATATTGTTAGTGCTATTTGACTTTTTTGAGGAATTAGATTGCTTACCAGACATTATATAAAAATACTTACTCTATCCTTAAAATAAAAATATTATATTTATATTTTATATTTAAGAACTTTTAAAATTTCATAAAGATTGTAATAAAAAAGATTAACATTCACGTCTTATTTGTTTAGATAACCATTTATCAAAAGCTCTTTCTTCTTCTTCCTTCTGCCTAAGAATGTCGTATAAATCTTTTTTCTGAGCGTCGGTTCTGTAATGAAAATTATAACATTTTATACAATTCCATCTCTTAAGAAGTGGATTCCATACCATATCTTCACCAAGAGTCGCAATATCAGGAGATAACTTGTTCTCCTTAATTGACAAGCAGTTAGCACCACTACCACATTTCAGAATAGAGTGTGGTAATGCCTGAAGAAGTCTATTACCTTATTTTATTAACATAATTTCTCTGTTCTCTTGAGATGGAGTAAGCTTCTTTTTATTTCCATAAAGTTCCTTTAATTTCCCTAAATGAATTAACTTGGTATGTATCGCTTCTCTTAAGATCACCCGTAAGCTTGTTCTTATACGACGTAATTTAGGATCTTTAATAATGACTGCTTTCCATTTTTGTGATCTCATTGTAATTAAATAAAAAATATTTATATATAAATTTAGGGAGGGAATGGATATTTATCCTCTCTTAGATATGTGTTTAGGAACCAACGCCAGAAATCTGATTTTGTAGCTATAGCACCTTCAAGTAAATATGAAGCGAAGTTATCCATGTAAGGATAAATCATTTTTTTTCATATAAACCTAATGATAAATCAAAAATTAAATTAAGTAGTGCGTTATCGAAGTTTAAATGTATTCATAACAACATTGTAGGTTTCAGATGAAAATTTTAAAAAGAGTCAGATATATTATTTAAATATAACTTATTCATTTTTTACTCTTGAAAATGGAAAAATATCAGGTAGAAAATAGAGAAACCCTAATTCGTTTTGTGAAAAGAGCTATTGAACTTCTTTGTGAAAAAAATATCTCAAGCGTTGTAATTTTATCCTCATATAAGATTAATTCAGTATTGAAGGACCATTATGGCGTTGATATTAAAGTTGATAAAATTGGCAGGATATTAAGCAAAGTTGCCAAGTTAAACGAATTAAAGAGATTAAATACAAACATACCCAAATACAGGTTGCAAATTTCCAAAGTTAGAAGTTTACAATTCTTTTGAAGAATGTTTTAAGTTAAATTACGAAAATCTGTAATTGTTTTTTGAAGTTTTTCAAGTAAGGTATGAATTTCTGAGAAATAATCTCTAAGTGGTTGTAGTTCTGAGCTTATTTTTTCAATCTTTTCATTAATATTATTTTCAAATGGCGAAATTGACTTTGTAACACCCTTTTCGATATTTTGACTCAGAGATTCTAGCTCAATCTCAGCCGATGAAATTGATACATCCAATTTATTAACTAATTCTTCTACGCTCGAGCTCAGTTGGAGCGTATCAGTGATTTTATCCGTGATAGATTTAGAAACATTATTAATTTCAGTTTCCATATATTTCATGTTATCCTCAACATAGGTGGTTAGTTCACTAATGAGATTATCTTTGGCTAGAGCAATATCTGTTATTAGCTGTTTTTGATCTTCTACTTGACCATCTACATATTTTGAAATACTTTCCTTAAATTCATTAATAACACTATTCATGTTCCTGTTAAACCAATCATCAGCTTTGATAAAACCAGATGAAATAGATTCTTTTAATTTGTGTACAGATTCTACTAAATATTCAGTTCCATCTGAAGATCCTTTTTCCATATCATAAACCCACTTCCCAATTTGAGATTTTAATGTGCTCATAAAAATTTCAGAGAATTGTGTTATTCCGTTTTGAAAACTTGAAATTGCTCCAGATACTGCCGAATATTTTTCTAATTCTTCTTCTCTTAATATTTCACTTTCAGATGTTGGAATTTCCTGAAGATCTACTGGAATTGACTCCTTCATTTCTTTTATTTCTTTAATAAATATAGGTGTTTTTTTATGAAAATCTTCCATAAATTTTTGAACCCATTTAAAATATTCTAGTGTAGTAGGTATCTCAATTTCATAAGTAACCTCGTGATATGTTTCTGGATTATTATAATCATCTAATCTATAAATCTCAAATCCAAAATTTCCATCCTTATTCATTAAAGTATGATCAAACACTATTCCAAAACCATATTGCTTTTTCTCGTTTTGGAAAAATTGCAGATTTCTTTTATCACTTTCGGATAAATATAAACCCCAGGAAGGATGAGAGTGATAATAGCCTATAATTTCTCCTGAATATTGTTTTTCAAGTTGGGAGAATAATTCATAATCTTCTTTATCAAATCCCACTTCTACAGTATCACCATGAGTTACAGGAATAGCTTTTTCTAAAGTGGCTTTATCTTCATTTGAGTCATAGGTTCCAACACAAATTCCCATTACTTCTATACTCTTCTCTAATGTTTTATGTCCAAATCGCAAGACATGGCTAATCATGTTTCTAAGTGCTTCTTTTTTAATGAAAATTTTTCCATTCTCTGAATTTTTGTCCTCATTGGATGTCTGATTTAAATCTTTATTTGACATTTTGATTTATTCTCCTCCTTCCAATTTTTTAAGTTTTTTCATTAGATTTTCATTTTCTCCTTTTAAATCTTTTATATCCTTTTGAAGGTTCTTATTTTCTGTTTCTAATGTATTTATTTTGTTTTTTATTGGATTCTTTGAACCTTCTAGTACAATTATAGCTGCTTTTAAATCTGATAAAAAACTTTTAGTTTCTTTATTTAAATTTATGAAATTCCCAACAATTTTGTTTGTATTTTTAGTAACTTTGCCTAAAAATTCTTCTTGAAGAGAATTTAATTTATCTAATGTTATTTCTTCGATTGATCTAATCTTCTCAGAACTATTATTCAATCCTGAAATTTGACTTTTTAATTTTTCAGAATATAATGAAGTTTTCGTCCCAATTTTCGCTAATTGTTCTATCGTTTGTTCAAAAGAATTCAACCACCGACCTAACGAATTCCTTAATTTTATTTCAAGTAATTCACTCAATTGATTTTTGAGTTCTGCTTTAAGCAGATTAACATTTTCCTTAAGATTTTCTCGATCTTCCTTAAATTCTTCAAATTTATCATCTATGTACATATCAAGTTCATTTAATTTTTCTTTCAACGAAAATTTAAGTTCTTTTTGTAAATTTGAAATCCCCTTGCTTATCTTTTCTTTTATTACAATCAAATCCATTCTTATCTGAAAATTATTTTCAACAATATTTCTAATTATATCTTGGCTCCAAGAATTGAGAAAAGTTATCAATGGTTTAATTGACAAATCTAAAAATTTCGATAATCCACCATGGATTGCGGATATTATATCTTCCATGTTAAACTCTGGTCTTTTAGCTCTAAGTTGCTCTTCACTCGGAAAAGCAACATCACCGAATAAATCTGGCATCTCATTGATTTCTAAAATAGGAGGGTCTCTACTATGAACGCTCCCTATTAAATCCATCAATTTTAAATAATAATCCATACTATCAGGAGGTTCTACAATTGTTTTAACTTCATAATAACCATCTGAGGGTTTTGAAGGATTATTTAATCTAAAAGTGCGAAAACCTAAATCTTCAGGTTTTTCTAAATAAGTGTGATCAAATACAATCCCAATACCACTAGGATTTAAGTCATTTTGCCATCCCAATTCATTTTTTACATCTGTTGATGAAAAGAATATATCAAGTCCTGGATGAGAATGGTACCATCCACAACTGAACAATCCCTTATCTGAATATTCGGTGTCAACCATAGAGAATGTTACATAATCTTCTGGAGCAAATGCAACTTCTATAGACCCCCCATGAGAGATTGGAACGACATCTTCAATAATAACGTCTCTTACTCCTTTTTTATCAGGCTCTCCCTCAAGATGCCCTATTAATACCCCCATGACTTCACGATATTGGCTTCGATCTATAACTTTATTTCCAAATCGAAGAACATGAATAAGCATTTTATAAAATGCATTTGGTTTGATAATGACTGCTTTCTCGGACAATAGTAATCACAATTTATAATAGATTGAGATATAGTTTGTTAAACAAATATGATATATATATAGTTTAATTGGTTTTAAATATTTGAAAAAAAGATGAGAAATTAAATTTGATTTTTAAAACAGTTTTATATTATATTTTTTTATTTTTTATAAAATTCAAACTAATTGACTAATTCTCTCAAGTGAACTATCTTAAATAAGAAATTGGACTAAAAATAAAATTGATTCATTAAATCATTGGTCGTGTGGTATTGGTTTTCCACAAAACGGACAAAATCTAAACCCTAAATCTTTACCGCAATAAGGGCAAAATTCACCCTCTGAACCTGCTTGTGCTTTTTCTTCAACACCAACTTTAGGTATTGATGGTAATTCTCTAGTTGTTTTTAGAGTTGCAGATGTTGAAGTTGGTGCTTGTTCTCCTTCTTTTCTAGCTACTACCCTCTCCTTAAAGGCTTGTCTTTTTTCTTCTTCAATTTCTTGTTGGGTTTTCATGCCTTCTGTCTTTACCCAACCCTGGACCTTAGGCCTTTTCAATTCACTTTCGGGAACTTTTTCTAATTCTACCGCTTTTGTTTCAGATACAGGAGCCACTACCTTCCTTTGTTCCTTTTTCTGAAGAGCTTGTTTTACTAAAGCCTGGGTTGTCTTCATAATTTGATGTGGATTAATATTGGGTATTGCTACGGTCCTAAGACACCATCCAACGATAAGATTTTGGTTTGGAAAATCGCCTTCAACGTCCTCATCCTTGAAGACATAAGAATCTATTACTTCTTTTCCCTTTAACAGACGAACAGCCCATTTCTCATTAATCAGCCCTAATTGGAGTCGATAGGATGTACCTGGAACACCAAGCTGTGAAGTTAAAGGTTCAAATCCTCTTTCTGTCAACTTAATTCACTTTCTAAATAATGATAATTTGAACTTAGTAATATTATAATGGTAAATTATGAATTTAAATTATTTTTTGTTTTATAGTAAAAATTTTTTTTCAAAAGTTAAAAATTTTACCTGTTGAATCATCCTACACTAAGAATTTGAGGATTATTTAGAAATTAACATGCAATAAAAAAGACATAAATAGAGAAATTAGTATTAATTTGTAAAAGCCATTTTGTAAAAAAAATCGAAAACAAAATAAAAAAGGAACCTGGTTTAAAAAATGACAGTTATTATTCCAAAAAGAGTATATTTAAAAATTGTAGCTGCTACAGTCAGATTTGCTAACTCTCGCATTCCAAAAGACGAGTGGCTTGAAGTTAGTGGGATTTTTATCGGAAAAAATGAGGGCGATAACGTGATTATTACCGAAACTTATCCAATCATGCATCAAGAACTAGATAAAGATGCTGTGATTGATCAATACAAGTGGTCAGATGAAGACTATGAAGCCTTATACATAATCGATGAGCTAGCATTTTCAAAGAATCCGCCTGAGTTTGTTGTAGGGTGGTGGCATTCACATCCAGGATTTAAGGTAATGATGAGCCACATTGACATAAGAACTACGCTATCTTATCAACAGAATAATCCCTTAGCTGTTTCTCTTGTATTTAATCCCATGAGATTAATTCGCCAAATTGAAGTAGCTGATAAAAAAGGAGATCCAGATAAGCAATTAAAAAATGACCCCGGCTTTAAAATCTTCAGATTAGATGATACTAGTTCAGGTCTTGAGGCATCTTACCATACAGTTGATTACAAAATAGAAAGTTTTGATAGCATGGAGCAGCTCGTTAATACCACGCAAAGAGATATAGTAGATGTTACTAATCTCTTTCCAAAAGATAATGTTCCACAATTTTATGATAAAATTATTGAAGATCGAATTACTCAATTAAATTCTTTATTACTCGGGACAGAAGAATACTTAACAACTTTGACTCGTCATGGTGAAAAAAATAGAATTAAAGAAGTTTTAGACAATCAGTCTCAAGAAATCCGTAAATTCGTTGAAGAAACAAATGATAGGATAGAAAGTATTAAGGAACTCTTGGATTGCCTTGAATATAAGGAAAAGGAAATAATAACTCCACAAGTAGAAAGAATCCTAAACAAGTGGAACGAAACCGTTGGTGGATTAGATAAAAGGTTAAAAGAATTATCAAAGAAGTTTTAAATCTAATATTATTAATCTTATTTTTAATTTTGATATATTTTTATTTGATTGAGCTTTTCTTTGATTAAGCAAGCAAGTTTAAGAGTTTTTAGAATTTAGGTAATTACATGAAAAAGGTTAATTTTCCCTTTACAGCGATTCTTGGGCAAGATAAAATGAAGATGGCATTAGTTTTAAACGTCATCGACCCCCAGATCGGAGGAGTACTTTTAACTGGCCAACAAGGTACTGGAAAAAGTACTGCTGTAAGGTCCCTCGTAGAATTGATGCCTCAAATCGAAGTCATTAAAGGTTGTGAATTTTCATGCGATCCTAATTCAGATATAAACGATTTATGTCAAAATTGTATCGAAAAGAAAGAAAGCGGGAAAATTAATACTGAATTCAGGGATATGAAACTTGTGAATCTGCCTTTAGGCGTCACAGAAGATATGGTATGTGGTTCTTTATCCATTGATAAAGTGTTAACAGAAGGAATAAGAGCTTTACATCCAGGATTATTAGCAAAGGCAAATCGAGGGATTCTTTATGTTGATGAAATAAATTTGCTCCAAGATCATATTGTTGATGTTCTTTTAGATTCTGCTGCTTCTGGTGTTAATATTATAGAAAGAGAAGGGATATCAGTTTCACATCCCTCGAGATTCGTCCTCGTAGGGAGTATGAATCCTGAAGAAGGTGATCTTAGACCACAAATTGCAGATCGGCTTGGTTTAGAGGTAAGAATAAAAGCTCCTCGTGATTCAGAATTACGAGCTGAAATAACTCGAAGGGTCATTGAATTTGATGATAATCCAAAAGAATTCATTAAAAATTATGAAAATGAACAAGAAGAACTGAGACAGAATATTCTAAATGCTCGTAAAATTTTAAAGAAAGTTCAAATTCCTAGCTCTGTTTATGAATTTGTTTCTAAAATTGTAAACGAGTTAGAAATCTTTTCTCAAAGGGCTGATATTACTTTTATTAGATGTGCTAGAACTCATGCTGCATTAAATAACCGGAAAGTTATAATAGAAGAAGATTTAAATGTCGCAATGGATTTGGTATTTGAACACAGAATTCAATCACTCCATTATGAAATGACACCAAAAGAAATAAAATCAAAAATTGCTGAAGTGTATGGTAAAATAAAAGAAGCATATGAAAATACAAAGGTTCTTCGTCCAAATAAAGAAACGGAAGGACCTTTGAAGCATTCAGATGAACCCCAAAAGGAATTCAAACGACAATCTGTCGATCCAGATAAAGTAGATATTCCTGAGTCAAAAGAACAAAAGTTACCTCCACCAAAATATCCCGATAATAAACAGAGGAATCCTAAACCTGCAGGAGGGTGGAAAGTAAAAAATATTCCTTACGATGATGATATCAAATTTTTCGAAGATAGGCGTGGAACAATGCCATTTATTTATAAAATAGAAAAGAAAATGACGTCTATATTGGATAATATTAGAAAAGATCGAAAAATATCTGATTATGGCGGTCGAGGAATAGGAAGGAGAATTAAAATATCCTCGTATCAAAAGGGAAGATATGTGTCTTATAGGACTCCTGTACGTGATGAGCCAAAAAGCATTGCTCTAGATGCTACAATTAGAAATTATCTTAAAAATATGGTGTATAATAAAACTGAAATTGATTTTCCCATACATTTTAATAAATACGACCTAATGGACAAAATATATGAATATCGAGCTCCCTTAGCTCTATTTTTCGTACTTGATAGCTCTGCATCAATGTTTTATGTAATAAAACAAATGACAGATGTAATATTATCTTTACAACGAGAAGGATATAGAAAAAGGGATAAAATAGCTTTAATTATATTCCGAGGTAAAAGTGCAGTTGTTCTTCAAAAACCGACGGTTAATTTTAAAATAGCTGTCAATAAATTAAAGAAGATCGAAGGTAAATCATATACCCCAATGGCAGCCGCACTAAAAAAGGTGTCCGATCTAATAAAAGTCGAACAGTTAAAAGATAGAAATATCATACCTATTGTTTTTATATGTAGCGACTGTGGAGCAAATATATCTGCCAAATATCCTGATTTAATAGCCCAAATTGAAACAGATTACACTTTAATTACGCATGAATTAAAAGAATTGACAAAAAAATTATCAAAGCAAAAAATACATTTGGTGGTTTTGCAACCAAAAAAATCATATGCCACAATGGGATTAGGGGTGCATACATACTCAGCAGATAAGATTACAAAAAACTTCCAAAAATATGGTAATGCAACAATATATAAATTTGATAAGTATAATCCTAACTCTTTAATAATAGAATTGAAAAAGATTCTTTAATCTTGAATATATTCTAAAAACTTCTTATATTTTATATTCCAATTTATTACTAATGGATGAAAGTACAAAATCCGTTTTGGTTGTTGGATTCAATACACGACCATTAACTTATTCTTTGAAAAAAGCAGGTCATGTAGTATATGCTGTAGATTTTTTTGGAGACTTGGATCTATATCCAAATGTTAAGGATAGTATAATTATCGTGAAGAAGTTAGGAACGAATTACAGTTCAATTAAAGATAAATATGGCATGTACCTAGCAGAATTTACAATAGAAATGTTAAGAAAATACCCAAAAATTAATTATTTAATAATAGGGAGTGGTTTAGATGATGCTTTTCCAGAGAGAGAAGCTATTTTAAATGAAATAAAAGATAAAGATTATAAAATCAGGAATTTAAACAATAACTTAGAAACATTAAGAAAGGCACGGAATATAGAATATATCTATAACCTTCTAAAATCACGGGGTTATAGTGTACCATCTACTAATTCGTATGAAAAAATAAAAGAAAAAAGTTCCACGCTTCAATTTCCAATTATAATTAAAAAACAAAAAAGTTCAGGAGGTATTAATGTAAATAGAATTGAAAATTATGAAGAATTATCTTCCTTTATTACATTCCAAGAATCTAAAAAGTTTAATCCTTCAGAATGGATAATTCAAGAATATTTAGAAGGAATACCTGTTAGCTGTACAACAATATCAAATGGTAATGATTGTGAAGTCATTTCCATAAATCGTCAAATAATTGGCGAGCAAGTCTTAAATGCTCCTAAAAAATTCATGTATTGCGGTAATATTGTACCAGCGGGATTATCAAAACGAAATAATGAGCTCATATCAGAGATCTCAAAAACCTTAGCAAATAAATTAGGCTTAAGGGGCATTAATGGATTTGATTTTGTGCTAAAAGATGATTTTCCTTATTTAATGGAAATTAATCCAAGAATCCCTGGTTCATTTAGAGCATCAGAATTAGTTTTGAATTTAAACCTTTTGGATTTGCACGTAAAAAGCTTTGATCCAAATATGTGGAATCAAGTTAAATACCAAGTTAAAGCCGCTACTCCAAAAGGTTTTGCAACAAAGATGATAATGTTTGCACCGAAAGAAATTACTACGGATATGTTAACCAAAATCAATGATCTTGAATTTATTCATGACAAAACTGAGCCAATTAAAAATGTAGCAAAATTTGAACCTTTATGCACCGTGCTATATAAAGATAAAGATTTCTCAAGATCCTATAATGGAGCTTTAAAGGTTATAAATAAGATTAAAAAAATCATTGAAGAATTGCTTTAATTTTTGCTATAATTTGCCCTAATTTTCTTTCATCGGATTCTGGGACTGCAAGTGCGAGGACTCTATTTTCATCTAAATCATGAATAATTACAGAACCATTTTCACCCCCAATTATGGAATACTCCATCCCGCTTTCTAACAAAACTCCTGATAAATTATATAACGCAGCAATTATGGCTGATAGGATTGGTTCTGGCATGGTAGATTGAATTTTAATTGGCAATCCATCTTTAGTGATAATTGCTAAAACAAGGGTATTTGGGATTGCTCTTTTAAGTCCCTTAAAGATCTCTTCTTTTAGAATATCTGAAGTTTCAATAATTGCCGAAATACGTAAAGCTAATTTTTGTAATTTTTTTATGTAAGTATCTAAACCTTCAAGATCTGCTAATTCCCGATTTAGATAAGTTATCATGGTTATATTTTCAGTTAAAATGGAAAGAATAATTCTATCTTTTCCTGTAATCAAATTATATGCTACTTCTTGATTTAATGAATCTCTTAACATTTTAGATGATAGAAATACAAGACTGCTGTTTGCAGCAGTGACCTCACCCACTGTCATTTGAATCGGTTTCTTGAATTTATTTGCAATTTTTGTACCCTCGGGTGTTCCCACATTAATACCAATTATTGCTGAGCCAGATTCAAACTCTTTTTCAAGTAGTTCGTAGATATCTGATTCTAATTCTTTAATAATTTTTTCTTGTTTTTCCATGGATGAATATTGTATATTTGAAAATAAAAAGATATTCTAATAATTTAGTAATAATTTTTAGCATATGAATATGACAAATAGGTAAGAGGATTAAATGACGGAAAATAAATCAGATATCTATGTGATCATATTAGCTGCGGGTCATGCTACCAGATTAAGACCTCTTTCGAATAAAATACCAAAACCATTAATAAATATATGTGGAAGATCGATTATCTCCAGGATAATATCTAATTTTAAGGATTCTGGATTCTCTAAATTTTGTATTTTAGTAGGTTATAAAAAGGAACTAGTGAAAAAAGAAGTTATAAAAAATGAGGATATCGAGATAAAATTCGTAGAACAAAAAGAGCTCACAGGTATGTCTGAAGCAATTTCCTTATCCATAAAAAATATCAATCAAAATAATGCAAATATCTCAGGTTTTTTTGTAACAGCTGGAGATATTATTCCTGAAAAGGAAGATATCGCTAAGATGTATTCTCTTTACAAAAATTCAAAAGCAGATATAATTCTAAGTTTAATGGTATCAAAAGATACTGAAATTGCCAGAGGGCACGGAAATGTTAAAATTACAAAGGATTCAAAGTCAGGTAATGATATTAATTTAAATCATGGTTTAAAAATAATTGATGTTATTGAGAAGCCAAAACCTCATCAGATCTTAAGTGATTATTATTCCTTACCCTTATATTTACTTAATCAAAAAATTTTGAAGCATTTAGAAAATCTTAAAATTTCTGAACGTGGCGAAAAGGAGTTTCAAGATGCGATAAAAAATGCTATAATTCTTGGAGAGGATGTTCGTGGAATACGGATAATTAATACTTTAATTACAAAAAATAATATTGGTAAATTTCACCTAACAAATTTAAAGGACATCATTGAAATGACTAGTAGGTTTTTATCTGGTGTGAATCTTGAAAAATTTAAATGGAAATCTCCTGAATTTATAGAGCCTGTTACAATAAGTTATGGAACCGAGATAGGAAATAAGGTTTTATTAGGACCTTATGTAATAATTGGTAAATATTGTAAGATTGGGGATTATTGTGAGTTAATGGATGTTATTCTTTTCGATAATGTTAGTATTGGAAGAAATTGTAAATTGAATTGGTGTATCATCGATGAGAATATAAATTTACCAAACAATTTTCACGCAAAAGAATGTTTTATCACTATAAATGAAAAAAAAAGATTGGAAATAACAAATTTTTAAATTTTAGTCGTTATAGTAAAAATTATAAATAAAAAATATTGTGATTTTGTTAATGGACTACGAATTTAAAAAACATCTAGAGACAAAAGATAATCTTATTAAGTTAAAGGATGAGCAAGTTAAAACGCTCGAAAATTCTTTAGCATTGAAAGATGATCAAATTAAAACACTCGAGAATTCATTGAAGATTAAAGATGAAAAAGCAAAAACTCTTGAAAAATCTATTGAGTTAAAGGAAGAAGAGATTAAGAAATTAACATCATCCGCAATTGATTCAACTACTTTAAAAGAAAAAGATGAAAAGATAAAAGAACTTCGAAAAGAACTCGAAATACTTAATGGAGAATTAGCTAAAAGCGATGAAGAATTAGAAAGATTGGAATTAGAAAATGAGAAACTACGTAATGATCAATCAAGCTCAATAGCGTCACAAATAACGGATTTTACAAGTGTTAACATAACTAAAAATGAAATTCTTGAGAAAATGAGAGATATTTTACAAAACGCAATCTCTAATGTAATGATTGTAGTTCCAAGTATAGAAGATTTACAGGAGCTTTACTTGTATGAAATTAGATCATCAGTAAATTTGAAAATTGCCTGTTCTGTAAATCCAGGGTATGATGAACACGTAGAATTGTTGGATGAGCTCGAAAGTTTAGATAATATAAGTTTGCGAAATTACGAACGAAAAGATAGGTATGTATTAAATAGGGATGGAGAGGAATTAATTTTTGCTGCTATTGGGAAATCTGAAAACAATAATATGGTAGTTCATACAAAAGATCCGAAGCATCTAAAACTTCTAAATTCACTTGCAACAGAAAGTTGGATAGCAAGTAGAAAAGTGTAATTTTTTTACAGGATCCTCTGTAATAATTTAATATATTCTTTGAAATCAAAGTTTATTATATTTCTATAAACATCCTTTTTCTTTTATCAAAATGGACTAACTGTTTAAACCCTATTCTTTTTGTGAACCTAATAATCGCATTAAATTCCCAAGCTATATCATTGGGATTATGAGCGTCGGAACCTAATAATACTGGGATATCAAGTTGGAACATCTTTTCTAAGATTTCTTCACTCGGATATTGTTCTTTAACATCTTGTCTTAAACCACTAGTATTAAGCTCCATTGTTATATCCTTCTTTTTCACGAGTTCTAAAGCTTTCATGGCTTCATCAAAAATTAGTTCCTCTTGTTCAGGAAAATCATTGAATTTTTTCGGTAAATCAAAATGCCCGACAACATCTAAATCAAATTTTTTTGATGATATCATTTTTTGTAATTTTTTATAGTATAACAAGTAAACTTTATCCGGACCGTAAAAATCGTAATCCTCCCTAAATCTACTATCATCAAAACACCACGCTCCTCTTCCATCTTGAAAATCTAAAACGTGTATCGAACCAATAATATAATCTAATTTGTCTTTTATTTTATCAAGATGAAAATTTAGGAGATCTTCTTGATTCTCAAAGAAATCCACCTCGAAAGCAGTTCTGATGTTTATATTATTCCGATATTTATCCTTTAATCCCTCAATCATCGAAAGATAACCATCAATTTCATCTAAAGTTATTGCATATTCTTCATATGGAATTCGTTCAATATTTTCTAAAAATTCATAGGGAAAATGATCACTTATGCCAATCGTATTCAATTTTAGTTCTATTGCTTTTTTAACATAATCTTCAATTGTTCCTACTGCATGATGGCAAAGTTGACTGTGAGTATGAAAATCTTCAAATTTCATTCTTTTTTATCAAAATAAAGTAAAAAAAAAAAATTTTTGGATTTAAATTTATTAACTTGATATAAATAGAATTCTAAGTGTATTGAAATGGTTAAATATCATATGAGAAGAAGTGAAAAAGAAATAACTGATGAAAAAGAAATCATCAAAATATTAAAAGGGGGTAAATTTACAACAATTTCAACATGCAAGAATAACGAGCCATATATAGTAACCATGAGTTATGGATATGATCAAATTAAAAATGCATTATACTTCCATTGTGCTCAGGAAGGATTGAAAATTGACTTTATTAAATCTAATACTCAAGTATGCGGAACGGTTATAGAAGATAATGGATATGAAGATGGATGTGGTCAGACTTATCGTTCAGTAGTATTTAGAGGTGAGATGAATGTTATTGAAGGAATTGAGGAAAAGAAACACGGATTTAACGTTTTAATTAATCATCTTGAGAGAAATCCAAGTGAAGTTAAACTTAAATTTCTAAAAAACGATAATGTCTACATAAAACCAGCGATTCTGAGGTTAGATATTACAGAAATAACAGGAAAAGAAGAAAAAGCAGATGGTTGAATTGTTTTTTTTTTATTTGTTAATACATTTAAAAACAGTTTGCCAGCAATATTGTTTAAAGAAATTAATTTTACATAATGGTTTTTCAATTAAATTAAGAAATTTGTAAGCTTTTTTGAATAGAGTATTATTTTTAATAAAATTTCTGAAAAACATTGCGAGCGGGGATAAGAGGAAAAATTCATAATGTTCAATATTTCCAAAGATTTCTTTTGCTGAAGTTATATCTTTGAATAATAAAGGGTGTTCATGTCTGGTTCTTTGTTTAGGAGCGAAAAATTTCCTGTTTAATTGAACAATTAGATTTTTTCTTAATGGCTCAATAAAAACAATATATCCAGTTTTCTTGAGCAATCGTTTACATTCTCTAAGAAATAAATCAATATTTGGTAAATGGTGTATCACCCTTGATCCTACAATTATATCAAAAAAAGCATCTTTAAAATCAGGAATTTGAGCATTCATTACTTTGAAATCGACAATTAACCCTAATTTTTTTGCTTCAACCTGGCAAAATTCAATGAAATTACTTGAGAGGTCAATTCCTATCACATCTGCTTCTTTTTGTGCTAAAAAAAAAGATAAAGAACCTTTTCCACAACCCACATCTAATATCTTTTTCCCTTTAACATTTCCCAATAATCTTTTAAATTTTAAATTAACTAATTTGAAGAATTGTTCTTTTTCTAAACCAAAATCCTGTCTTGAACTTATTTCTTTCTGATCATAATGATCTCTTTCATTTTTAAAAATATAATCATATTCTGAAAGCTTTTTCCTTCTTTCTTCTCTATCCATAAATATCTTATTATAATTTTTCTTTATTTTAATATAATTTTCTATGGATTTTTTATCTTATCATCAAAAATTATTTGATATGTGTGCTCTACATACTCCCATAAACGAAAATGTATGGAGAGCCCTTGCTTCAATTTACCGTGATAGGGGAGATTATGTGAAAGCACTAGATGCTGAAGAACGTGCTATTGAGCTTGAGCTTAAGTCTAATGCTAATAAACAGTAGTTTTCATTCATTTTATTCTATGTACTTTTTTATATATCGCTCTACTTCACTTGCAGGTTGATAGATCCCATAATGACCTTCACATAATATATCAGCTTTTAAATCTAAAAGTCTTCGCAGTGATTTTTGATAATCTTCAAAATTACTAACCCTAGGAATTATTGGACCGTGAATATCCTGACCAAAAAGAATTTTTGTGTTCTCAATTTTAATTAAAATACATATGGACCCCGGTGTGTGTCCTGGTGTTTGGATGCATTGAAATTCATATTTTCCTAATTTTAACACCTCATCTCCCTTGAACCTCTTATCAAGTTTAATCGGTTTATAATCCACACCATACCATAATGCTGCTGTTTCTTTATCATGGCCTTTTTCTTCTATAGCATCTGAATCAAGATCATGTGCATAAAACTTCGCGTTTTCATTTAAATTTTTAAGATCATGACACGCAGCTATATGATCTATGTGGAAATGAGTTATAATACAGTGTTTAATGTTTTTAGGATCTAATCCAGCCTTGCTAATTTTTTTTATCATTTCAAGACTCATTCCACAATCTATTAAAACAAGACCATCATCACTTAGAGTATCAACCAAAAAGACAGAACAGCCACTATCGCCGACATGATATATATTTTTATAGACTTCTTTCATAATACAATCAATACTCTTAGATTATTATAACTTTCTTTTATAAAGTCTATTATACAGTAGAATTGTAATAACCACTGCCATCATACCTGAAAATAAAACATCTGAAGCATAATGATCACCAATTACAACACGAGATATCCCCACAAAAATAGCCCACCTTAGTATTAAAATTGTAACTACAATTCTAATTGGATCTTTCAGTTTGCGATCTTTAAATACTATCAGTATGGGTAAAAACATAAAGGATATGCTTGTGTGTCCAGACGGAAATGAATCTCCCCCTGAGAATGGTCCAGGAGGTAAGAACCATGGTGTATAATCGGTAAAACCAGGGGTTAAATTATTAAATCTCATTCTTCCACACAAAATCTTAGTGATTTGCACGAATAATAAAGGATTTAGGGCTGCTAAAATAATAATCACTGCTGAAATCTTTCTATAATTTTTCCAATCTTTTTTGAATGTTATAACAAGAAAGATGAATACACAAATGAAGACACTTGCTCCATCAATAATTAAAGCTTGAAAATTAAAAATTAGTCCAAAAACAAATAGGATAATTCCAATAGCTATTATTACATAAGCTGGAATTTTTTGCTTCCTTATATTGGTATTATAACTCCCAATTAAAGCAGATAAAGCAATCGCTATTAAACCGTAACCTGGCGCTTCACCATAATCTCTTCCGAAAATACCCCACGTTGAACTCTCATCTACAACTGCTTTTGATATCTCTAAATCGGTAAAACCAAAAACTAAAGCAAGAATAACCCAAACGATTATTGTAATTAACAGTAATTTCGATAGTAATGATTCTTTAAGATTTTCAAACATTCTAATACCTATTTTTGATTTAATTAAACAAAAATCAATAAGTAAAGTATTTTTTAATAATATTCCTAATTATTCATTTTTTTATTTAAAATGTTCCATTATTAGATTAAGAAGTATATCAGGATAATCAGTATAAACTGCTTCTACATTATCCCCTTTATATGTTAATTTTAGAACTCTCTTCATGTTAAATTTAGTGTTCACGCCCCAAATATAGCATTTAAAATCATTATCAATTACACCTTTAAATAAATCTTCAAGATTTCTTTTACATCTTAAATTTATCGCGTAAATACCATTATTTTCTAATTTTTCCAAGCTTACAGTTTTATTTGTAATTTTTTTGATATTTTCTCCCAATGTGTATATAAGTTTAATCTTAAAATCATGTTTCCTCAACAGAGAAAGTACTAATAATCTTCTATCCGTAATTTCTATTTTCTCTAAAAGCGATGTTTCTTTTGAGAGATTTATGAGTCCTAATCCTGCTTTAGCGTTTGCGATATCAAAACTGTAACGTGGTTCATCTCCAAAAATTTGGAAAATCTCTTCTACTAATGGAATTTTTCTACTGTCCTCGAATCTAATTGTACTAATCTCTTTGTAGGTTAAGTCTTTTACAAAATGGTATTTTATTCCTATTTTAAGAAATGAATTATGATAACATAATAATCTATTATCTTTGGAAAGTTGAATGTCGGTCTCTATTCCAGCTCCCATCTTTACTGCTTTTCTAAAAGAGGAGATAGTATTTTCAATTTCATATCCAGAAGATCCTCTGTGACCGAAAACATATGGCTTCATTATTATCCAGAAGAATTTAAAATTTTCAATAAAAAGATGAAAAAAATATAGTTTTAATAAAACATTAAATTACCTATATTACTTATATTTTTCTTAAAACCTTGGTTAGAATGTCGATAAATGAAAAAGATGAACAAGTTCGAGACAAGCAACCATTTTCAGCAAAATTAAAGAAATATTTTAAGAATTTGTTCGATTTTTCGGATTATGATGTTAAAACCATATTATATATTATCATCTTTGTTGTTTTGGTCGCAGTTTCTCTTTTTTTGCTTTATTACATCTATTTTATAGATGAAACTATTCTGTATAGGTTTGTAGTAGAATTTCTTGTAAATCCTATTTACAATTTGGGAATTCTTGGTATCTTTCTGTTTATTGTGATCATGGGAATCCAAGGACTTTTAGTTCCCATCCCGTCAGAAGTAGTTTTATTGGCAGCAGGAATGATTTGGGGATGGTTCCTTGGAGGAATAATGGGCATTATTGGCTCCATGGCAGCTGCTTCATTATGCTATTATATTAGTAAGCGAGGTGGACGACCCTTAGCCGAAAAGTTTGTTGGTAAGAAAACTATTGATATTGCTGATGAGTTCATCCAAAAACATGGTATTAAGGCAATAATTATTACTAGGTTTATTCCATTCATACCCTTTGATGTAATATCCTACACTGCGGGATTGGTTGATATAGATGTGAAAAAATATTTAATAGGAACTTTGATTGGTTCAATTTTTAGGGCATTCTTCTATGCAACATTAGGAGCTTTATTATTTATGAGATACGATCTTACGCTTCCCTTAGATTTTGATGAATTGCCCTTGGATGTAATTAAAGAGCAATCTAATTATTTTAATGCCATATTGTTAGTAATTTTAGCAGCTCTAGCATTAATGATACTCTTTTATTTCCTACTAATCAAATATTTGGAGAAAAAAAGTCAAAAAGCTGAATAAATGATTCCATTTTTTAACTTCTTTATTTACTCAACTTTATTTAATACTCTAATTATTAATTGCTGGTTTTTTAGGTAAATATTAAAAAACTCTATTTTGATTTACTTGTATTATTGTGATATTATTTCTTTTTTTTATTAATATTGAAATTATTTATCACATGAATGAAAAAGATAAACTCATTGAAGAATTTAAGTTAAAGGATAATTACAATCTGAATCTAAAAGAATTCTTTAAAGAGCTTAATAACGCAATAAGTGCTAATAATATGCAATCCATTTTTAGGCTTTCAAAGATCTTTAATAGATATTATTTTAAAAAATTAAACAATTAAAGACTTTTTCATCCAAACTAACTATTTTGACGAAACTTTGTGAACAAGCTGAACTACTAAGTGATATTACTCTTTATTTGATTTGTCTTCCTTTTAACTTAGAAGTAATTCTACTTCTTTTTTTGTTACTTCAATTTGTTCGTTTCAATAATATAAAAATTTTTGATTTAAAGTAATTTTATATATTTGAAGACTATTTGAATCTTAGAGGTATATTATATAAGAATATAATAAATAGTTGTTAAGATTTATGATGAATGTTAGCGGAGATTACGATAAAATACTAGAGGATACTCTAAAAGAGGAATTAGAGTGGCTAGAGCAAGAATTTGAGCTCTTATTTAGACCTAAAAAGGAAAAATATACAAAGAACGATATTACAATGGGAAATCAAATTTTAGATAATGTAATTGATTGTGTTAAAACAAACTCTAATGAAGGGCTGCTTAACTTATTAGCTATAACTTTAAATAAGATAGAGCAAGCTTTTCCTGAATTCTTTTAATTGGATTTGAAACAATTATTCTCAATCTTTATAATTCAATGGAAAGTAGATCTTGTAGTTTTCAATAAATCCTAGATAAAATATTCGCCACATTAAATAAAAGAAGTCTTTAAGGAAAATATTTATGCTTAATCTATTATTTGATCTCATTTTAACAATATAATCAATCTTTAAAAAAGAGATCTTGAGATTTTTTAGCAATTAAATTTACTTTTTATTAGCAAAATAATTAAAACTGGATAATTTAATTTATCCTAAGGATTTACTTTATATGAAATCATGGGAAGATTAAAAGAAAAAATTAATAACTTCTTGTTATGAAGAGAATTATCTTAACTCATTGGAATAAACAAACTGGGCCAGAACCAATAATTCAATATCCACCTGAAAAACCTTTCCCGTCTAAAGATGTTTTTCTAAAAATATGGGCAAAGCATGAGCTAAATAAGGAGAATTCCATGATTGAATTTGTTCCTGAAGAAGGTGAGAATCATTTTATTTCTATCATACAAAAGTTCGAAGGAGAAATCTACTTCCTTATCTTAGTTTATACTCGAGAAAACACGATTGAAAATATTGTAAAAGACTCTCCTGAAATTTTAGCCATTATAAGTAAAAATTTGATAGAATTGATTAATACCAATAAAATTACTCGAACTATTTCTGAAGCATTCACTACGATAAAAAACTATTCCAAATTGGATATGGAAGAAAATTTAATAAGTTTTTTCAGAGATAAAATAAAATTTACAATTTTGGAAATATTAAGAAAGGGTGTTATTTCTAAATCCAACTTAACAAATATTTTAAGGCAAGAATATGGTTTTTCAACTATAAATATTGATTTATTATTAATTTCTTTCATTCGAGAAAATTTTATTATTAAAAAAAGCGTGCCAGGGAGTAAAGAATGTTATTTTTTAATAAATGATCTGGCATGTACTAGAATTCCTCCGGAAAAACTACCAGAAGAGCAAATAGAAAAGAGTTTTTTAAAAAAATACAAGGAAGAATTGAAGAATTTCTTTTCCAGTTATGATAATCTCTCTGATATTGAAAATAGAACAATAATTCAAACAGTTTTATTAGATAAAGATGTCTTTTCATTAATAAAAACCTTAAGAGAAAGAAGTTTATCAGTAAATGATTGTTTGAACATTTTAAATAATAAGCAAGAGCTTTTTAACGAACTTTTAGAAAAGAAATTTATATATGAAGCCAAGGGACTGGTATTCATATTTTCAGATGTTCGATTTATTAAATTTAGTCCATATTATATTATTAAAAAACTAGTAGAAAGATATAATTCTCAAGAAATATCTTTAAACGAATATATGGCTCATTTAAAATTATTAACAGAGCAAATAGGAACCCCTGTATCAATTGATTATGAGATTGTTTGATAAATAAGGAAAAAGGATTAAAAACAACATGAGAATCATTTAAATTAAGATTTACAAGCATTACTTTTTCTGAGACATTTCTATACCCTATTCTCTTACCCCAAAATAGAATAACCAAGCAGTAAGAGCCATTGCGGATCTAACAAATATTAAATAGATGTCGGGGGAAAACAAACCGTCTAATATAGCACCAATAATGAATATAAAGGCTCCTGAAGATAAGTAATAAAACTTTCTTCTTATTACTCCAGTAGATTGAATACCTTTTATTAAAAATCCAAATCCAAGGAAAACAAATATAGATAATAAAAATATCAGGGCTAATATACCAGTTATTGAAGTAAAAACAAGATTATCATTAATTAAATCTTTCCCTGGTTCTGAAGGTTCATCATACATAATGGAACCTGATGGATCTACAAAGAGAAACAATTCGAAAAAATATCCCAAAAGTAAATAAATTGAAAACACATACCATTTTTTCTCTGGCGTTATAAGTGTAGCGCCAATGTACATGGCAAATAAAACGGCTCCAGGAAACCACATCCAATTCATAAGACCAATTATTTCAACGTTATCAATATTAGTTTCGGTCAAAATTACTGTTATGAAATCTAAAACATCACCCGTATAAATAAGACCAGCAAAAAAATATATTAAACCTAAATATAAAAGAAGATTTAAATGTGTCTTTCTTGATTTATAAATAAAAAACAATCCGAATAGAAGGCAGAAGAAAAAAACGCCTGATGCTGTAATCCCACTTAACCAACCTATATAATCGAGTGTGATGAAATTTCACCTTTTTATCATATCAATTTTTATTAAAAATAAATTAATTACCAATACTAATTGTTTTTTTAGAGTTTATAAATGTTTTGTGTGATCCATCAAGGGAACCAGCAGTTCATTCTTTTCTACTTCTAGATTAGACTTAGATAGGAAAGTAATTTTTATACATAACTAAAATTTATAATATTTTTCTTATTATAATGGAGAAAAAAGATTCGAATTATGAATTTTGAAAATATTATTTTATTATAGATATATTAA
>CAYZTE010000016.1:0-15185 GCA_964481225.1 uncultured archaeon
CTCGATAAGTTAGTAGAACTTAATGATTTAATAAAAGGTTAAATTTTAGTTTTAGCATTGGAATTGATGAAAATCAAATTATTTCAATTTATATTGAAAAAACAATAGAATTAAACCAGATTATTCCAGATTTAGAAGATCTTCTACCTGATATCTATCCTGAAGTATACACCGAAAACTCCTACATATATTATAGGATCTATAGTAAAAGTACAGTAAAAGCGCTTAATGTGCTTATAACAATTATTGAAATACTTTTTGACTTTTTAATCTCGCCAACACGAAATCTCATGGGGGATAGATGAGATTCTTCTCCTTTTTAGCCTTTTTCATTGTTCTAGAGATTTTTTTTATAACCTTTTCATGTGTTAATACAAAGCCATAAATTAATCCAAATGATTTTAGAGTAGCTTGTTGAATATCTGGGCTCCAAGCTGCACAACAGTCTTCCACAATAACGACTTGAAAACCGTAATCAACAGCTTCTCGAGCAGTCGAGTGCACGCAAAAATTCGTCACAACTCCTGATACTAGAACTGTTTCTATATCCATATTTCTCAAGAAACTATCAAGCCTTGTTGAAACGAAAGTTCCACTTGTGTTTTTCTGAAGTACGAAATCTCGATCTTCGGGCTTTAATTCATCGATTATATCGGAGCTGGGGTGAAATATATAAGGAAACGCGACTTCTCCTAAGAGACCTTTTGCGAGCTTATTTAACATTTTAACGCTTTTCGGAAGATCACTTCCGTCAGGCATAAAACTTGAATATTTTGTGTATATTACTGTGATTCCAACTTCATGACAAAAATCAATTAATTTTCGTAGATTTGGAGTAGCCTTATTTTCTACTTCTTTCACAAAATAATCTAAAATTCCTGGAGTAACTTTATTCAATGATTTATACGCAATATAATCTTTCTTTACTTGATATTTTTGCATATCAACAACAATCAAGGCTGTATTTTTCGGCATTATATCACTTATTTGCCCTTGGGAAAATTTATATAATGCATTGATTTTTTCCTCCATACAATCACAATCTTTTAAATTTGTATTTATTTTTTTATGAATTTGTAAATATTGGATATAAGCTTATTTTAGTTCCTTCCAATTTATACCCATATAAGATGTATACCTTAATTAATATTTGTGATATTAATTCTTTCATTCTTCTGTAAATGATATTGGAACTATAAAATTAATTAAAATGCTTTGGTGAAGCATTTGTGCCAGAGACTACATATACTCCATTAAAAATTCTATTAGTATAGAAGTACGGAGATTTTTTTAATAATTAAAATAATATATTAGATATAGTAGTCTAGGTCAATTATCTTAAAATTAAATTTAAAATATATTAAGGCATGGGAAATCTAACAGTTGTTCTTGATATTGGTCAGTTCAGTACAAAAATTGGATTTGCGGGAGAGGATACACCGTCTCAAGTTTTCCTAACGATGGTAGGAAAACCTAAATATCAAAGTGTAGATGTCAGTTATGAATCTAAGCAATCTCGTGAAGAGGAGATATATGTAGGAGATGAAATTCAATCAATTGGATTATATAAGATTTTTCATCCTATTGAAAAAGGAATTGTTGTTGATTGGACACATTTTGAGAATATCATCGATTATATATTTTACAATCTTAGAGTTGATCCGACTTTAGTTAATGTCTTATTTGCTGTTCATCCAATGTTTCCTTATAAAGATTTAAAGAGAATTTTTGAACTTTTTTTAGAACGCTATCAATGCATGGCATTTTATCCCGTGTTAGATTCAATGTTAACGTTATATTCAGGAGGATTTCAAACCGGGCTAATAATAGAAATTGGTGATAGTAATACGAGAATTGTTCCGATATATGAAGGTTATAAACTAGAACATGCTGTTCGAATTTTAGATATAGGGGGCAGGGTGTTAACTCGCTACATGGAACAAACTCTAGAATCCCTTGGCTGGGCCGTTGATTCCTCCATACGTCGAGAATTAGTTAGAGTTTTAAAAGAAAAAGCATGCTTTGTATCTTTAGATTATAAAGAGGATTTGAAACGCAGTGAACAATATGAAAAAGAATATTCATTACCAGATGGTTCTACTATTTCACTTAATAAGGAAAGATTCATGGTACCAGAACTCCTATTTAATCCTTCTTCAGAATTAGAAGAAGTTTCATTACCAGTAGCAATAATGGATGTGATTGAGGCATGTGATCTAGACATTCGTCCAGAATTGTTAAACAATATTTTCTTATCAGGCGGAAGTTCCATGTTCCCTAATTTAAAATCTCGCATGTATCAAGAATTAGAATTAGAATTGGCTAGAAGGAAAAAGAAAGAACAAGCTGTAAGAATAATCGCTCCAAGAGAAAGAACTTTTTCAGTTTGGATTGGCGGATCCATTTTAGCAATGATTCCAGACTTCTCAGAAAATTGGATAACGCGTGCTAAGTACTTTAGCGAAGGAATTCCACCTAATCTATTATAGTAAACTAATTCTCAATAATGAAAGAAATGTTTCATTGAAGTTTCCATAATATTGTGATATTACATTTAAATAAATAACAAAGCTCCGTACTAAATCATATTATAATCTCTATTTTTTAAAGGTAATATGAAGGATGGAAGGAATTGAAGATGATAAATACTACAAGCCTCTTTACTCCAGTTTATTCAATAAAATTAAAGATCTCAAAGCACCTATTAAAAATGAAATTCTGGTGGCTCTCTTGGACGGACAATGGCATTCTGAACTTGATTTAGTGAGAATTACTAAAAAGCAGCATGTATTCGTAGGACCTGTTACTTTAGGAACGATGATAAGATCTTTAAATCATACCATCAAAAACAATTATCTACAGAAAAAGGTTGTAAACGGTAAAATGTACTATAAAATATCAGATAATTATGTTGGGCTGACGAGAGCTGCTTATAGGTTTGATTCAAACGATTTTCTTTAGAGAAAAATGATAAAAACTTAAAATTCTTTCTGTAAATTTTTCAACGCTATTATGTTTAATATTAATATAATTATAGTAAAATAATAGCCAAAACCAATTACATTAAAAAATGAAGTAATATCTTCCATGATTAAAAAGAAAATAATGATTCCAAATACTATCAAAACTAACATTGATAGTAAGATGTTAATGTTGAATAACTTTCGAGAATTATTTAACTTAGCTTTAGATGTTGAAGCCATTATGGAATTCAACCCGATTAAAAATATCATGAGCCATACCGAAATAGAAATAAGGCTTTCAGGAATAACTCCTATAGTAGCTGTAAATGCTGTATCGCCATCAACTAAATACCCCCAAAAATAAAAATCTATATTATTAAGTGAGAAAATTTTAAAATCTATTGCCCAATTTTCTGGTGGAAATATTGGAATCTTAGATATAAATGCCAGTATTAACGCAAGTATTCCAGCAAAAATTCCTGATTTGAGTGCCATATATTATTCCCCCTTTTATTGAATTGGATGTTTCCAATAGCCTATGACGGCAATTATTAGATTTAATAATATAATGAAAAAACCATAATTAAGATAGAAAAAAATATCAAAGTAGCCAAATTGAACTCCCAAAATTTCTTCACTGTAAATAGGGATTCCAATAGATGCATATAGAAAAACAGCTAATAAAAGAACAAAATTAGCATTCATTAATTTCTTTCCCGTGTTGTTTTCCTTACAAAAGCCAATAGTCGTTAGAATGCCTGCTAGAGGCGTGAGAATTATGAAAAATACACCTGTTAAAAAATGAATGTCAAACCATAATTGAAAATTACCATCAGTTTTTAATCCCCAAATAAAGATTTGTTTAGTTTCGTAAGTGAAAAGTTGAATTGGAATTCTCACGTGGACATTTACAAAAGGATTTTCAAATTGAAGATAAAACCCTAAAGGAATAAACTGAAGTAAAAACATTATTAATGTTAGCATTAAAGAAATAAATCCAAATTTATTCATTCAGAGTAACCAATGTCTAAAATTATTTCATTTTAATAATAATATCTACCTATCCTTTATTTTTTTATGCATTGTCCTTTAAAAATTTTATATTCATTACATTTAGAACAAAAATTGGAATGATCATCATTCCAGCATTTAGGACATAAGTAATAAGTAAAAGTTTTTTTATTTTTTTTAAGAATGATTCTAAAAATATTAAAATTACAAATCGAACAAACGGAATCTAATAATTGTAGTTTTCCATTCTTAGGTAAGGATAAAAATTGTTTGCAGTTTTCATCAGAGCAAACCAAGAACCTTTTATTTTTAATATTAATGAATTTCATGGGATTTTTATTGCAAAAGGGACAATTTGATGAGGTTAGAGCGGTTGTAAAGTCCATCTTATAGTTATCAATTTTGGAAATTAATTTATGCTTATTTATTAAGAACTTATCAAATAGCTGTAAAAACTCTTGTCTTACTTCATCTACAACGTTATCAATTTTCCTTTTTTCTTCTTTAATGTCTTCAAGTTTCTCTTCCACTCTTTTAGTAAAATCAGGCTTTAAAAATGGCAACCATATTTCAATTAAATGTTCAATAATAAATTTACCTAAATCGGTTATGGAATAATGATATTTGATTCTTTTTATTAAGCTACGAGTTTGTAATAACTGTATTATAATTGGTCTTGTTGATTTCGTCCCAAGATGATTTTTTTCCATTAATTTAAGCAATGAGGTATCAGTATATCTTGGTGGGGGCTTTGTTTCTTTTTGGATAAAAAATATCTCGTTTACTGGAATTTCATCACTAATAATTTGAATCTCGTTGTCATATTTTGGCTTTAGGAAAGGAGCAATTTCCAAGAATCCTGGTGAAATCAATGATACTAATTGAGCATTAAAAGGCTCTTCTTTAATTAGAATTTCTAGAATTTGTTTTGATTCTAAAGTTGCTTCTCCAAAGAGTGCGAGGTAATGGCGTGCAAGCAGGTCATAAACCCTTTTTTGTAAATCGTTCTCAAATTTAGAACTATTAATCTCTAAACTTTCGAGAGGAGTGATAGGAGGATGGTCTCCCATATCTTTTTTTCCTTTAGTTGGGTTAATCCTCTTATCCTTTAATAGGTTCATTGAATAATTTTTATACTGCGAATGTGAGGTGAATTTTTGTAAGATATCAAGGTGATTAAAATCTGGTTTGTAAACATCACTATCAGTTCTCGGATAAGATATTATCTTATTAAGATAGAGAGAGTTCATTGTTCGCATGGCCGTGTTTGCGGTAACTTTTAGATTCTTTGTTAATAGAATTAAGGCTTTTGAAGTGTTTAATGGAGTAGGAGGAGATCTTCTAATTACTTTCTTAGAATTATCTATGATCTTTCCAACCTTCTCATTTCTAATCTCTTGAAATATTTGTCTTGCATTAAGTTCTTTATCCTTCATAAAGGGATTAAGTTGATGGTGAGCCTTAAAGACTCCATTTTCATGCGACAAAACAGCATCAATTAGAAAATAGGGTTCTGGAACAAAATCCGATATTTCTTGTTCCCGGAGATATATTAAATACAGAAGACTAGTCTGAACCCGCCCAATCGAAGTGAATCGAACCCGAAATTTATTTAATAATGGTCGAAGAGTATTAGTAATCTCTCTAGTAGCTGAAAATCCAATAAATGCGTCGATAATAGCTCGAGTTTCTCCTGATTCACCCCAACTATATTTTGGAGCTATGAGGTTATTAAATTTATTTATTATTTCATTTTTTTGAAGGGAACTAAGCCATAATTGTGAAATTTTTATTTTGGGATTCACTTGCCTTATAAATGGAAGAGCATCAAACAAACCAATATTACACCCTTCAATATCAGCATCAGTTCCAATAATACAATGGTTTGAAATTTTTGAATATTCTTTCAACGATTTTATGTATGGACCAGCATAACTTACAGGAACTTTTTCAATTGCATTAGAATTTGTGATTATTTTTCGGGGTTCAGTTTTTGTCCAGCTCTTAAAGGCAGCTGAATTTCTGTATTCCAGAATATGGCCACGTAAAGGAATTACATAAATATCTTTTGAAGGAATTTGATAGATATTTAATGATTTTGCTTTATTAATTGTTTTAACTGGCCCTAATGCTTTTGCAATAGCTTCTGCAGCTTTATTCTTTTCTGTGATAATTAATGTTGACATTTAGGATTTCAAATCTAGAATAGAATACTTTATATTAATTGATGAAAAAATAATTATATTTTATGATAGATAAATAAATTTCTGCGTCTTATTAAAGAAAAAATACCTGATATACTTTTTAATTGATGTATTATGTTTTACAGCATGGTAAAACCAAGGATTATAAATTGGTAATATAACTAAACTGGTAATGTAAATGAAAAGGTTGTTCCTTTGTTTTCTCCTTCTGAGTTTGCCCAAATTTTACCGCCATGCGCATTAATTATACCTTTAGTTATGTAGAGTCCTAATCCTGTCCCTGAATCCTTTACAATAATGTTATTGCTGACAAATGGTTGTTTAATCCTTTCAAATTTTTTAAATAATCGGTTTATTTCATCTTTAGTTAATCCTATACCATTATCTTTTACTTCAAATAGATAATTATTTTCCTCCCTTTTTGCTGAAATTTCAATCCAACCAAAATCATGAGTAAATTTAATGGCATTTGAAATCAAATTAGTAAAGATTGTGAATATACGAGTCGAATCTACGTTTAAAACTATTTTATGATCGATATTCAATATAATCTCAAGATTTTTTTCATTGATAAGATAACTTAATTCATCAAGACAGTTATTAATTAGTTTGCTAACGTTAATGAGTTCTTTTTGTAATTTTAATTCATTTTCATCAATCTTCAAGACCTCTAAAAGCTGATCCATTAAAACTTCTAGTCGACTGATATTTCTACGTACGGTTAATAAATCTCGTGTGATTACAGGGTTCAATAAACTTCTATACTTCATCAGAATATAATCTGTATAACCAGATATTGATATCAATGGTGTTTTTAATTCATGTGCCGCCATAGTTATAAAATCATTTTTTACTTGATCTAACTTCATTAATTTAATATTTTGTTCTCTTAATTTCTTTTCAGATTCCAATAGTTCTTGCTCTAATTTGAATTTTTCAGTAATATCAGTGAATGTACCCTCAACTTCTTTTATTTCTCCTTCAGAATTATAAATTAAATGTGCATTTACATTTATTATTATCATTCCTCCATTAATCTTCCTCACTTGGGCAATAAAATTTCTAATAAAACCTTTTTCTTCTAATTCCTTATAATATTTTTCTTGAATTTCTTCATTGGCAAAAAACCGAGATGATTGAACACCAACTACACTCTTATTTGGTCCAAGTCCTAAAATTCTATTGAATGCCTGATTGTGCATCTTTAGCTTTCCCTTTAACTCTCCTCTATAAAATCCTACATCCAAGTTATTAACCATATTTCGAAATTTTTCTTCTGATTTTTTTAATTGATTTTCCATTTCTTTGCTTTCGGTAATATCTCGTATAATAGTAATTATTTGCTCAACTTTTCCCTCACTAAAGATTGGGATTTTTCGAGTTTCAGTGATTACATTAGCATTTGGCAGTATAGTGGTCTCTGTTGTAATGAGAGGTATTCCAGTATCAAATACTTCTTTATATTCTTCATAAACTTTATTAGGTAAAAATGGAAAAGCTTCAGGAATCTTTCGACCAAATATATCTGCGTTGATATTTAGTTCACTGAGCCATTTCTTAAATTCCTTGTTTACCAAAATAATTTTTAGATCTTTATCTACGACGTGTAATGGATCATTTAATGAATCAATCGTAGTGCGATATTGTTGTTCAGATTCTATTAAATTTTTTGTTCTTTCTAATACTTTTTGCTCCAATTCTTTATTTAAAGCCTTTAATTCTTCTTTAGATTTCTTTAATTTTTGTTCAGCAACTTTCTTTTCTGTAATATCTTGTATTATGACTTGAAAAACAGTTTCACCCTCAACTTCAACAAGGGAATCATCAATATTTATCCACATTGCACGTCCATCTTTAGATCTAGAGATTTGAACTTCCAGAGCTTCAGGGACTTTTCCTTCGAGGATAGTTTCATATCTTTTCTTAAACAACGGTAAAATCTTTTCAGGTTTTATGCGAACATCTAAAAAACTTTTATTTATTAAGTCATTGATTTTTCTTTGAAATATTTTCTCTGTAATAGGATTACAATCAATTATTTTCCCTTTTCTATTTACTAAAATAATGGAGTATGGAGATTTTTCGAATAAATGACGATATTTCTTTTCTGAATCTTTTAATCTCTTCTCTGAATTTTTCTTTTCAGTGATATCTTGAATAATTGCTTGCGTAAGGATTTTATCTCCAATTTTAACTAAAGAAGCCGAGATTGATAGCCAAATCTTTTTTCCATCGACTCTTGTGATTTGCAATTCTAAGAGCCCTAGTTTTTCACCTTCCTTGAACCTTTTAAAACGATCTTTCAACATACTTATGAGATAACCTGGCCTTTTTAGAACCAATAATACGTCTGAAAACTTCTTTCCTATTAGATCTTCTATTTCTAGAGTTGAAAGTAAACTGGTCATGGTAGAATTACAATCAAGTATGGTCCCCTCATCATCCATAAGCCATATGGAATATGGAGAGCTCTCGAATAGATGGCGATACTTTTTTTCAGATTCTTTTAATTTCCGTTCAGTTTGTTTTCGAAGAGTTATATCTCTCGCTAAGTTTAAAATCTTGGTGACTTTTCCATCTTCCTTTAGAGGTACAGAATTTACTTCATATTCAAAAATTTCTCCACGCTTATTTTGAGCTTTAATTTTGACTCCTTTAATTTCTTTTCCTTGAACTATTGCTGCACCAACTTCTCGTAATTCATCAAGCTTATCACCTGCATAAAATTTAGAAAAATTCATTCCATGAATTTCTTCTAATGTCATGCCAATTCTTTCTAATAAGGCTGGATTCATATCTAAGATATTTCCTTTGATATCCGTTATGAAAATATAATCCGGACTTGCGGTGAAAATAGTTCGGTATTTCTCTTCCGATTCTTTTAGCTTTTTTTCTAAGATATATTTCTCAGTTATATTTCGCACTATACCATTGAAACCAATTTTATTTCCCTCTGAATCATATCTTAAATATACTGAAGATTCACATGTTACTAAAGCACCATTTTTTTTTCGAATTTGAAATTGAAAATCTGATTTTGGTTGGGTTGTTTGATAGACTTCATTGAAAATTGCAAAAATTTTATTTTTATTTTCCTCATCTACAAAGTTCTGATAATTTACATCCAATAATTCATTTTTAGAATATCCGATAAGATCAACAAAAGAGTCATTAAAAAAAGTAATACTTCCTTTTAGATCAACTTCAAAATAAGTTTCTTTAATATTAGCAAGTATTCCCCGATATTTTTCTTCAGATTCTTTTAGTTTTTGCTCTGCTAATCTCCTATTTGTAATATCTTCGTAGGTAACCAAAATTCCTACTACTTTACCTTTTGAATCATGTAGAGGAATCCTGTTAATCTCAAACCAGGCTTGATTCCCATCAGAAGTAGTTAATGACTCGATAACATTATATTCTGGTTTATTATTATTCATAACTTTGCGCTCACTTTCTTGAATTTGATCTAACTCGACTTTAAGCCAAATTAAATCATTATCTCTCCTCCCAATAATATTTGAAGGTTCTTTTATTCCATTTATTAGAGCAAAATTTCTATTACATCCCAAATAAACCAAGTTTGTATCTTTCCAATAAATTAATTGAGGTATATTATCAATTACCAGATCAAGCATTTCTCTTGTTTTTTGAACAATTGTTACACCTTCTTTTGATTGAAGAAGCTTCCAATATCTAATTTCTGGCAGTGAATCAGTCAGTTCACCAAATCTCTCTTGATTTTCTTTATATTCTTCTTCGATTTTTTTGAATTTAGTAATATCTTTACAAATTAGAAAAAGCTGTTTTTTATTATTGCTGTCTATAATTCTTTTTCCTTTAATTTCAAACCATTTAAAATGCCCATCTCCGGCTTTTATTCTTGACTCTCCAATACCATGTCTAACTTTAAAGATATTTTTTAAAAATTTAATGACGCGTTTTGAATCATTTGGATGTATGAAATCGATAAAATTTCTTACCTCTCCAAAATCTCCAAAATTAACATATTCACAAATGAGCTTTTCATTTAATATAAATATTGGATCGTCAATATTCTCAGAAATAATTTGGTTTATTTTATTGACATCTTTTATTGTACTTGCCATTTGATATTTGCCTCATTTAATATATTAGATTATAAAATAGTTAAAGGGTACTTGATTTTGTATCTTAATAAATTATTCTTTCTTATATAAAAATGTATAAATACAAAAATATATTTTTTCCTTGATGGTATCTTATTTTAAAAAATTTAGTAATTTTATTGTAAAGTTTCTTAAAAACTAAATAAAGGATTCTAATTATTCCTCTTATTAAGTCATTATTATTTGAAAGAAGAAGTGGAAAACTATATCCTTGAGAATTTTATTGAATTAATTACTAATTTTAAAAATTTCTTGGATGGATTTATTTCTTTCACTGTTAACTATTTCTTTCCAGTTAGGTTCTATTATATTAAAAGCATTGTGAGCCATTTCCTTCAGCTCGTTATCTGGAGAATCTAAAAAGGGTCCAATATACGCTAATGCCCTCTTATCTCTGATTTTAGTTAAACTTTCTATTATATAAATAATTCGATACTTGTCCATATCAAACTTTTCTTGTTCTTCTTTAAGTTTCTCTATAATTCTCATAGTTGCCTTTCCATCTCCTATTCTACCTAAAGCTTCAATTATTCGATTAACAACCACGTGATCATTTTCTGTTCTTAGAGCCCTACATAATAAATTTATTGCTCTCCCATCTTTTAACAAACCAAGTCTTCTAGCAGCTTCAGCTCTATTCTGCCATTTTTCATCATGGAAAAGCTGCTTTATCAATGCATTAAATTCTGCGTTTTTTTCGTGCCAATTCATCATTTAAATATAACCTAATCTAAAAACTATTATAATTTGATGATTATAAAATATAAAAACTTCAATAAGGAGAGATAAATTGAAAAATAAAAATATTTCCCCTATTTATTAAGTATTGAATTCATGTGATCAATCCTTTTTTGTAATAACTTTCGAGTTCCTACATCCTTTCTGTGAAATAATTTACCCTTGATACACCCTACCCCTGCTTCAGCAATCTTTTCAGCTGCTTCAAGGGAATCAGCAATACCTAGTATCCCCATTGCTCTTGAAGTTGTAGTATATATATTATCATCCTCTCGATAGACTGAAGCATAATAATACATGGCATCAGTTTTTTCTATTTTCTCTTTATCAATCTTAATTGGTTCATCTCTTATAGGATTCACGGGATAACCTTCAGGAGCAAGATACTTACATACTGTTGCCTTTTTTCCGAATTCAAAATTTTTAGATAAATTACCATCAATAATCGCCCAGCAAATGTCTACTAAATTTCCTTTTAGGAGAGGTAATACGTTCATTGCCTCAGGATCTCCCCAACGAGAGTTGTATTCAATCAATTTTAATCCTTTCGCTGTTTTCATGAATTGTCCGTATAAGAATCCTTTATATTCCACTCCAGTTTCAGCTTTTATTGCTGATACAGTTTTTTTCATATCTTCTATTGCTAGAGCGACATCCTCTTGGGAAATAAATGGTAGGAGATGATTTTCCATCGAATAAGAGCCCATCCCGCCCGTGTTTGGACCCTTGTCGCCCTCGTATGCACGTTTATGGTCTTGGACTAAAGGTGTTCCTATAACACCCTTTCCGTCTACAAAAGTTTGTAAAGTAAACTCTTCACCTCTATGCTTTTCTTCTAAAAGAAATCTGCTCTTCTTACTTACTAATTCTTGGCAATAATCTAAAATATCTTTCTTAGAATAAAGATGGTCTCCATATACTTTTACTCCTTTTCCACCAGTTAAACCCTCAGGTTTTACAACTAAATTCTCTTCACCCATATCTTTGATATAGCTTTTTACACCATCCATGGAATCAAACATTTTGCTTTTAACGTTAGAGTGAATCTTATACTTTTCAAGTAAACCCCTTGTAAATACTTTTGATCCCTCTAATTGAGCAGCCTCTATTTTTGGTCCAACACACGGGATTCCACCTTTTTCTAAAGCATCTACGATCCCGACTACTAATGGAGCTTCCGGTCCAATCACAACAAACTCAATATTTTTCTCTTTACAATAATCAATAATCTCCTGAAAATCAGTTTCTGAGTGAATTTTGATATCCTTACTCAAATCTTCTAATCCCGCATTTTTAAAACTCATAAATGAAAATAAGGTAGCACCTCCTTTAACAAGAGTCTCACCAATGACATGTTCTCTTGCTCCATGACCTACAATTAAACAATTTACCATAATTTAACAACAAAAATGATAATTAATTATATTAACTATTTAGGATCACATATAATTTTAACATTAATTATTAACCAAGTAATTAAATTAGGAGTATTTAAAAGAAGTAATCATAGAAAAATCCGAGCCAATTTAAAAAAAACTTTAAATTTACCCAAAAAATAATGAAATTTTAATTTATTTAAGATCGATCTCAAAAAATAAATTAGTCGATTTTTTGAGCACACTTAACACAAAATTTTGCCTCTATGGGTACTTCCGCGCCACAATTCCGGCAAGTCTTAGCAGTACTTTCCTCTTTAAATACTAATTCTTTCTCAACTAAATTAGAACCACAATTCGGACAAAATTTCGCTTCACTTTCTATTTTTGCGTGACAAAAAGGACAATTTGTCTGTGAGACAAGATTTTTTGTAAAAGGGCGGGTAACTTGAAGTGGTCTTACTTCTTGAAGAGCTCCTACTCTAACTTCAATCGGTAAGGACATGACATACATATTTTCTGAAAAAAGATTAGCATTTAATGTAAAAATGCCCTCGCCTATTGGCATGATTTTAAACACCTTAATCTTCTTTTTTTTACTAGGTAATTTTCCATACTCTATTGATTTTCTTAAAATACTGATCTCTGGAGGTCCAGTAAGCTCTACCCTAACTTGAAGAAGAGGTTTAACATCCAAATTTTGAACGACTAAATGAAATTGTAGTAATTGATTTAATGCTCCATGTATTGCTTCTATATCAAATCTTAGGCCGAATTTAATTACTTTTGAAAGATCGCTCAATTTTTTCACACTCTCTAATTTTTTATGGAATTTTATAATCATTTCAATATTTATATTTTATTATGTTTAAGATTAATGAATAAAATATTAAATACTACTAACTCAAATTTAAAATAAAGAATACCAAGAAAATGGTATGATAAAAGTGTCAGAAGAGAAATATAAAAAAGCAGCAAGGACAATCGTGAAAGCCGGCTTTCTTCCGTTTCCTATTAATGATACCATGATTAAACTATTGAAATTATTGATTGATGAAGAGCAACTAGATTTTATAATGGCTTTCAGAAGAAAATCCTCTCAAACTATGGAAGAATTAAAATTAAGTAGCAAAATGCCTGAGGATGAGATAAAAACTCATGTTAAGAAGTTGGCTAAAAAAGGATTTTTATTTAATCAATCTAATTCAAAAGGTATAATAGTTTATAGATTAATGCCTTTAGTCATGGTGGGGGCATTTGAGTATGCTTTTATGAAAAAGATTAATTTTTCTGAAGAAAATGAAAAACTGGCAAATTTATTTGCTCAATTATTCGATGAATTAGCTATTTTTGTCCAAGACAATTATGATACAATTATGCCATTATTTCGAGGAATGCCTCCCTTTGATCGAACAGTTCCAATTTTAGATAGCAATATAGAAGGTAAAGAAATTCAGATTACTGTTAATAAAGAATTAGAAATTCCAGAAGAAAAAATAGTAACGACCCAAAAAGTAGAAGAGATAATAAAAAAGTTTGATGAGGTTGCCGTTGGACATTGTTTTTGTAGACATCATCAAGATTTATTAAAAAATCCATGTAAACAAACAGATCTAAGAGAAAATTGTTTTACTTTTGGAAAATCTGCTAGGTATGTTGTCGAACAAAGTTTTGGAAGAATGATATCGAAGGATGAGGCAATATCAATCTTAAAAACTTCTGAAAAAGCGGGTTTAATTCATAAAGCTTTCCATCCCCACTCTGATATCTCTAAAACTGAAACTAGTATTTGTAATTGTTGCAAATGTTGCTGCGGGGTTTTTGATTGGTGGAGAAAAGGGACCACAGCCATGATAAATATAACTAATTTCTTATCTAAAATAGATAAAAATACTTGTATTGGATGTGGTACTTGCGTGGAACGATGTCCTGTAGAAGCAATTCAATTAGATGATGATAATAAAGCGGAACGTAATGCAGAATGGTGTATAGGATGTGGTATTTGTGCTCATTTTTGTCCAGAAAACGCAATATCTTTATTAGAAGGAATGAGAAAAGTGTTCGTCCCTCCTCCGAGATTAAGAAACTAATATCAATCTAAATTTTTTCCATTATTTTAACAAAATTTATTAGTATTCTAAAACAAAAAGGTAATAAAATATAACAGAAATTAAATCAATAATAGAGGATGTAATTATGGAGCAAAATGCTATGGAAAAAAGTATGAATGATAAATTTAATGAAAAAGTAAAAGAATTAGAGGACAACTTACCTCATATGGAAAAGGGTGTTAATTGTGCAGAATTAACTTTAACAAGTGTCTTAGAGGTGCTTGGTGTTGATAATTATCTTTTTCATAACATTGCTAAACCTCTAGCAGGTGGATTTGGAGGATATAAATCTAAAAAAGGATGGATGGGTGCCTGTGGTGCAGTGGCAGGAGGGTGTGCTGCAATAGGAGCTATTATGGGAGGGAAGGAAAAAATGGATGATGAAACTATGGCAATGGCTTATTTAAAAGCAGCGAAATATGCCACTGAATTTGAAAATCAATTTGGTACGGTAATATGTTCAGAATTATGTGGTTATGATTTTAGCACACCAGAAGGATATTTGGAATATACTAAAGAGGGTATTTGGGGAAAAACTTGTTATAAATTTGTTGTATGGGCTGTAGATAAGATAAGAAAATTAAATCGAAAAGATCTAAAAAGGAAATGGGAATAATTAATTCAATCTATTTTTTTT
>CAYZTE010000016.1:15285-25510 GCA_964481225.1 uncultured archaeon
AAATCGAAAAGATCTAAAAAGGAAATGGGAATAATTAATTCAATCTATTTTTTTTATAATAAAATCAGTAGAACATGTAGAAAAGCAGTATTTTATTAATCTGAGTGTAAAATTTATTCTTGAAAAAAGCATGGAAAAAATAATAGGGTATATTTGAAATTATATTATTTTGTTTAATTATATTATTACTTAACGAATTTTTTATCACTGAACTGGATAACTTCTGCTTATAATTCCTAAGAGAGGATAAGGAGTGAAAAATAGTATAATTATAAAGAATGGATTTGTAATAGATGGAACAGGAAAACCAACTTTTAAAGCTGACATTCTTATTCAAGGAGATAAGATTGAAGATATTGGATCTCTCAAAGATGTTAAAACATCTATTATTCTAAATTTACATGACCTTTATTAATTTCTAACATTTCATCAAACATTTCTTCTGCTTTTGAAGCGTTGTTGATTGTTGGATCCAAAAGAAGAGCTTGAAATGCTAATTCCTTTGATTTTTTAAGGATAGCTTCCACTACTAAGTCTTGTACTGAAGCCTGATTTCGCAATAATGCTGCCAATCCCATTGGATAGTCTCCAAGTTTAACTGCTTTCATTCCATTTTTAGTAACGATTGCTGGGCATTCTACAACCAAATCACGTGGTAAATTTGTAATGACATCATCATTCGGTAAATTAACAGAAGCCTCCTCATGTTTTGAATCAGTTATTATTCCTTCAATAATAGGAATTGCTCTCTCCTGATCTGGTCTAACTATACGTGATCCTTTACCTCTTTCAATTAATCTTTGTAATTTTCTTCCTGTTGCTAATGTAAAAGCTTTATATCCGTTATAAAAAGCTCTTACACCTTCAAGATTAGCCTTTTCCCATGCCCAAGAGATATATTCCCCATAATGTGAGTCCTGAGTATACGGAATGTATCCAAATTTTTCAAGAATATATCTAACTAGATCAACATCATTCATGAATCCTCTTAAATTACTAAGATATTTTGGAGCTTTTCTTCGAAGATCTGGGTATGCATCTTTATTAGAGTCAATATACTTAATTTCCAATAGAACACCAAAATGGTTTAATCCACCTGCCTTCATTTCAAGGTTTGTAAGAGGTGTTTCAAGAATTTTAACATAATGATGTATGAAGCCAAGATATTCATGACATAGTCCAACAAATTTTAAAGAAGAGAATTTACGTTTGATTGCCAAACAAATACGACTCATTGGGTTTGAATAATTAATAAGAAAAGCATCTGGACATATAGTATTAATATCTTCACATATTTCAAGAATAGGAGGAACAACTCTTAGAGAATGAAATAGTCCTCCTGGTCCGCCATTTTCCCCCATAACTTGCTTATTTCCATATTTTCGAGGAATTTCATAATCTAATTCAAACCATTTAAATCTAGGAGTTACTTCTATTGAATTTATAATGAAAGTAGCTCGTTTCAACGCTTTCTTTCGTTCGGTAGTTGCTTCTAAATCAAAATCTAAATTTTTTTTTTGAATTGATTCTCTGCATGCTTGAGATACCAACTCTAAATTGGTCGGATTTATATCATGTAAACAGATAGTAGAACCTTGTAATACATCACTATTGATGATACTCCCTACTGAGCCTAACCCAAATTGTAAAGATCCAGCACCAATTATAACAATCTTTTCCTTTTTTGTCAAATTAATATCCCCACTTGATCCATATAAATTATGCAATATATTTAATTAGGATGTAAAAAGATTATGAATATATTTTGATCCATTAGAATTATGAATATTAGGTATAAACAACATCAAAAATTATATGAGAGAAGTTAAAAGAAAATGAAAGTGTTAGCATTAGGTGGTTCGGGTGACATGGGAAGAATGGCTGTTGCAATACTCCTAAAAAAAAAAAAAAAAAACTAAAAATTATTTTTATGTATTTTTGTTCCTAATTGAAAATTTACGATAGGCGAAGATAATTCTCTGAATAGCAGTTATATTTGTCCCAATAGCTAGAAATATCATTGTCCACCAAATAGCTGTAGGAAACCAGACTTGTAGTATAGCTCCAATGAATAAAATTGGTACACGATCCGTACGTTCTAAAATTCCGACACCATATAAGTTATCAACACCCATTGCTTCAATTTTAGCACGTGTATATGAAGTTAAGAATGCTCCAATAAAAACAATCATGCCAATTAATAGTGTTGTATATCCACCAAGGATTACTCCAAAAAAGAGAAAAAAATCTCCAATCCTATCTAAAGTTGAATCTAAAAAGGAGCCCATTTTTGTTGGACCTTGAAGCCTAGCGACAACGCCATCCAATTGATCAAAAAATTCCGTTATGAAAAGGAACACTATAATTAAAAGAAGAAATTGGAATAGAAATCCCATAAAAGTTATAATTGCTGAAATTAACCCAAAAAGAGTAAAATAATTTGCTGGAATTCTTTTTAATTTTTTCCCCAAAGGAAGCAATAGTTTTTCTGAAAATTTTTTTACTTGTAATAGCATGATTACATCTACTTCTAAATTATATAAAATAAAAGAGGATTCAACTTATAAATTATGAAAATAAAAAATAAAAAATTAGAGTTTGTAGATTGGGTAAAATTTTTTCTCTAAATATTCCATAAAGTAGTTTGGATTTAATTCTTCACCACTTATCTTTCTGATTAATTCATGTGCTCTGTAGATCTTTCCGTATTGATGGACATTTTCTTTTAAATAATTTAATAAATTAGAAAATTCACCTTTTTTATAATCCTCATGTAGAGATGGATATTTCTTTAAAGCATCTGAATATATTTGAGCACCATATAAATTTCCTAGAAAATAGGTAGGGAAGTATCCGATTGCTCCCATCGACCAGTGAATATCCTGTAAGACACCTTCAGCATCATTCGGTGGAACGATACCTAGCAATTCTTCAAATTTTGAATTCCATAGCTCTGGTAATTCTCCTACTTGAATTTTCCCCTCTATTAGATCCTTCTCTAATTCAAATCTTAGAATTATATGTAATCCATATGTTACCTCATCCGCATTAACTCTTATGTATGATGGTTGAACAATATTTATTGCTCTATAAAATCCCTCCATCGGATAGTTTTTTAAAATTTCAGGGAAGTATTTTTTAAAAATTGGATACCAATATATCCAAAATTCTTTACTCCGTCCTACAAAATTTTCCCACATTCTTGATTGAGATTCATGAATTCCCATTGAGGTGCCGCTACAAAGAATTGTATCATGGAGTTCTTTCTTAATGCCCATTTCATAAAGAGCATGTCCACATTCATGTATTGTTCCGAAAATGCACTCATTTAGATAATCTTCTGTTGTTCTCGTAGTAATTCTTGTATCCACAGAGGCAAGCGATGATGTAAATGGATGGGTTGATCTATCCTGGCGTCCGTACTCTAAATCAAAGTTTAATTTCTTTATTATCTCAAAACTAAGTTCAAATTGTTTATCGGGATCGTAATGTTTCCTTAATATTGAATCATCGGGCTTATCTGAGGAGGAATTTAACTTTTTAACAAAATCTATTAATTTTGGCTTTATTGGGTTAAAGACATTTGCAATCCAATCATAAGTAGCACCAGGTTCATATAAGTCAATCAGAGTGGAATACATGTCGGGATGTGTTTCAAGTTTTCGTGCTTTTTCTTTTTGTAGCTCTACCGATTTTTCTAACATTTTCTCGAAAAGGGAAAAATCGCTTTTAGATCTAGCTTCTCGCCATTCTTTCGCAGCAAGTATGCTTGTCTCAGCTATTTCCGTGACCAATTCTTCGGGTAATTTTATCGCGAGATTATATTCCCTAGTAATTTCTCGTAGCATGGCACTATCAACTTCACTGAGATTAGGAAGTTTTTCTGCTTCTCTTATTAATTTACCAACCTTTTCAGAAGTTACCCTCTTATGAACTAATTTTTCTAGTAAGGAGACTTGTTTAGATCTACCTTCCAAGGATTTATAATTTTGCATGTTTACTTCTTGATCCCAACCTAAGGCAGCTTGAATGTAGTTTAATTGCATTATTTCGGTAAAATATTCTCGAAGTTCTTTTATAGCACTCATTTTTAACACATTTCATAACGAGTTTTAAATTAGAATTTAAACAAATTAGTGAATTTTTACAAAAAATTTTGTAATTTGTTTTTTTTAATAAATTTAATAATTAATAGCTTTAAAAGAAGTGAGTTTTGAACTTTTGTTGAACTAAATTACAAGAGAACCTTTTTTGAATCATCCTGATTATTCTTGTTTTACAAAAAAATTAGCAGCTAATTTAATATCTGTGAGTGTTAACGGCCTTTCTAGAGATTCCTCCAATTCTGTTACTAATTTTTCGCACAATTGTAAACTTAAAGAACTTCCTTGTTCCATGATCAATTTTTGTAATTCTTTAGTAAATTCAATTACTTTTGGTTTATCAATTACTTTTATTAGATCGTCATGTGGGGGAAATAGTTCCATTGCCATTTTTGATTCAACTTTTTCTTTTTCACTTTTAGGAGATGGTTTGGTTAGTTTTAATGGTTTAGGCGGTAATTCAGTAATTTTTGAAATTTTTAATTCTTTTGGTTTTGTTTCTAATTTTTGAAATGAAATCAATTTACTAGGTGATTTTGATGGTGGTGTAGGAACTTTCTCTTTATCTTCTATTTGATCAGGGGGTTGATCAAGAGGTTTTGCTGTAGGTAATGGTTTAACACTAATTTTCCTTCTAAATTTAAGATGTGCTGGAATCGCAAATTCTTTTGTGAGTTCAATCTTCTTTCGAACTTCTAACTGCTCTTTTATTTTACCCTCAAGTTTGCTAATTTTTTCTTGGAAAACATTTAAATGTTCAAAATCTTGGTATGTATTACATATTGTAATTAACTCCTTATATTTGGCTAAGGCTTGTACATTTTTTCCTTCCGCAACTAAATCATCTGCTTCTCTCACCAATTCTTCGAAATTTTGAGGTAATTTCCTTTTTAATCCAACCATTTCTCTTATGTATTGAAGAATTGTTGATTTAGCATCAGGAGAATTCAAGGAAATTTCTTTAAAACCATCAATGTTTAATTCATTCTTAATTCTTTTAATATCATCGTCCTCGACTAAATCTCGCTTATTTCCTATTATGAGCAATTTCGAATAATTGCCTTCTAATTTTTGTAAATTCATGAAATGATCAATGATTTTCAAGTTATAATCAGCTAAATTGAATAAAAGAATAACTAAATCGGAACCACTGATAAATTTTGGCCATAAAAGGGAGATATTGTCTTTTAACACAAAATCCCAAAGATCGAAACTTAAACCATCAATAATCATTTTGGAAGCCCTTGCAAAGTCCAACATTTTTCTTTCCTCTTCACTTTTTAATATATTGTATAAAGTTGATTTACCTGAATAAGTGGGACCAATTATAGCGATTTTTGAATGTAGTTCTACTTGAAGTTGATCTAAAAAGTTTAAAAAATCCTCTTTAGAACGACTTGATTCTTTTACATCATTAGGATCGGGAAAAAGCTCTTGAAATTTTTTTATTGTTTTTTCAATAAGCTTTTCAAAATTTTGTAGTGAATCAACTAAATCTCCAACAAATAAAAAGTATAAATCATTTGCTGCTCCATGGAATATCTGGTAATTTTCAATGTGATGCCGAAAAGTCTTTCCTGGGATGGGCATTTCCATGTATTTGCCAATAATTCCTAAAATATTGTTTAGCTCCTCCTTTCCGAGGGCAACGGCATAGTCCTTTATAAATACATGTTCTGTCTTGAAAAAAATATGAATTTGTCTTAACATATTCTTATTTATATTTATGGTTTCAATAGGGAATGTTCATTTTATAAAAAAAGAAGAAACACTAATTAATATTTTTTTATAATGCATTGACTATAAATCTTTGAATTCTCTTAATATATTATAGAACAACAACAAAAAATATTAGATTCTTATATTTTACTTTTAAATAAGCCTAACTAAAAACCCCTATCATTGAAAAATTCATTAAAATGCCCTTACAACCAAATCACATCAAAAAATTCTTAGATAATGAATCAGACACTAAATTCAAATCAGATTTACTTGAAATACTTAATAAAAGAATAAGGACTTTATGTTTTGAAGAATGCGAGCGCGATCGAATAGTATGTACGCTAACTCCTTTGTGTTCAAGGAGGTTTTTACTTAAACTTAGAATTAAAAATGGCTTATCGATAGATGATTTACCTAAGTTTTGTTATAGTGTCCATAAAGGAATGATTGAAAGAGATTTTAGAAACAAGACGGTTGTTTACAAACCTTATGATGCTTATTTATATTTAATTGATTTTCTAGATATTTTCTTTCATGGAGATTATCGAAAATTAAATAAACTTATTTCGTTTAATAATTGGGAAGGCGCCTTTAAAATTTTTGATGATAGAATCTATAATAGAAATGAAAATTTTAAATACCTGTTAACCGATAATTATCTCATTTTTAAATTTGATGATAGGATTCACATTATTTTTTTAAATGAAAACTATGTACTTTGTAATGCCAATCGTGAAAATATCATTAACCTTGAATTGTTACATGGTTTATGTAAGCTTTATGCTGGATTATATTTTCCTGAAGTTAATTTAAAATTTATACCCTTTAAACATATAAAGATATCAGTTAAAGTTCCATATGATGTTCTCATGCAAGTTAAAAGTGAACCAACTAAAGATAATGACTCTAAAGCCGATCAATATTTTTGGAATACATTTTGGGAAGATCTTAATGCTTTAACCCAATATTGTGATGAAATTCATTTACAAATGGACAAAAACCAAAATTTGGAAATTACTCTATCTGTATCTCTCTTAACTAATAATTATTCTGAAGATGAGAAAAGGGTACCCCTTAGGTTTAGGGATTTACGATTGATATTAAATTTCATAACCCGTATTTATACGGATTATTATATACTTTGGGTATAGAAAATTATAATAGAAGGTGTATGGAATGGAAGAAAATGAAGGAGACTCTGTAGAAATTAAGACTATTGAAGATTTTGTAAAAGATGGAAGATTTGATGATGCAAGTAATTTAATCGCTTTATATCTTGGTGATTCTACAGGAGAAATTTATATAGATAGATTAGAAAATATTATTGAATTGCTATTATCACTTCATGGCGGAAGAACTGTCTTAAGATTTTTAATCGAAAATCTAATAATTGATATCCCATCTTTATTAGAAAACCTTTCAAAAAAAGATTCAGTCTTAAGATATACATTTTTGCTAGTGTTAAAAACAATCTGTGAAAATGAGTGTGATCTATTTCTACCATATAGTGAAGCTTTATTAAATTCTGATGATCCAAATGTACGAGAAGCAGATTTACAGCTATTAATTTACATGGCAGGAGGAGACACGATAATTGATGATGAATCATTAATTAAAACTATCGCTTTAAAGCTTACTGATGATAAAGATTTTGTAGTTGAAAAAGCGATTCAAGCTTTAAAAGCATTCGGAGATAAATCTCCATCATTAGTAACAAAAATATTAACTGATTATGCCAAAGACATTTCAGATATTCCAGAAAATGAAGAATTAAAAAATTCAATAGACGGGATATTAAAATCTTTTGTTACTATTGAAAAAATTGAGGAAATTGTCGAAGCAACTGAAGAGAAAAAGGAAGAAGACCTGGAAAAAGAAGAATCAGAAATTGTAGACAAAGAAATAGAATTAAAAAAGAAAGAAATAGAGATTAAAAAGAAAAAATTAGAGCTTGAAGAAAAAGTATTAAGATTGAAAGAGGAATTGCTTGAAGAAGAAAGTAAATTATCAGAAGAGGGCGTAGATATAGATAAAATCATTAAAAAAAAAATGCCAAAGAAATTAAAGAAAGAAGAAACTGAAATTATAGATAAAGAAATTGAATTAAAGAAAAAAGATATAGAAATTAAAAAGAAAAAACTTGAGATAGAAGAGAAAGAAAAAGAATTGGAAGAAAAGGAAATCTTAGAAAAAGAGAGAGCATTAAAGATTAAAGAGGAATTAATTGAAAAGGAAAAAGAATTATCTCAAGTTGAGCTGGAATTTAAACAGAAAGTAATTAAAGAGAAAGAACAAAAATTATTAGAAGAAGAAGCAAAAAGAATCGAAAAAAAATTACAGAAAATGACAGAAAAAGAGACAGAGGAAAAAAATAATTCTAGTTCTTAATTTCCCTTATCATCATCTTCATCTAAATCGAAGTCTAGGCTCGACTCTGGTTTGCTTTCGCTTATAGGAGTTATGTGTAACCTTCTAACTATTTTTCGGATATCCTCTACTTTCACGCTTTCAGGTGGTAAACTCTTTTGTATTTCTCTTGCAAGCTCATATGCTAATTCTATGTAATTAAGGTCTTCTAAGAATTCTACAATTTGTATTTTATAATCACTATCAACGAGTACTTGTTTTGCGTACTCTAATAATTTCTCTTTTATTAGTATATCAATCTTATCGGTTCTTTCAAGGTTTTTTACTTTTTTAACTAGCTGTTTAAAGCTATTCATTATGTTATACATCTCAGACTTCGAATAGCTGTCTATGTTTTTTATCACGTAAAAGATGTATATCTCTGCTTTTTCCCATCTTCTAAATTTTAAACTAGCTTCAACCAATTCTAAGAGAGCTTGTTCATAAAGAAATTTACTTTCAATATTAGGTATGATTTTTTCAAAAATCCAATCCAATAAATTAGGCTGATCAAATTTGTCTATAATATCTATTAGAAATTTTTCTATTGCAAAGTATAATTTAGCATTTTCTGTTTTAGTCGACGAAAGAAATGAAACTAAAGCATATTTGACTCGTCCCATTGCGTCTTCTAAATTGACAGGAGTTTCAGCAAATTTATAAAAAGCTGATTCTAAAATAGGTTGAACTTTGTCCTGAGCGTCGAAATTGTATACAAAATATTCACCCCAAGCTGGACTTAATCCTACTGATTTTTTTGTTTTACCGGCTTTTTTCACACCAGTAACTTTAGGCAGGCTTGGCTTTTGTGCTTTAATTTTTTCTGATACTTGTTTTGCTTGTTCTTCACTTAAAAATTCTAAAATTATTTTATCTTTATTTTTAGGAACGACTAACCTGAAAAATACGTCAGAATCTTCTTCAAATAATAATTCTCTTAAACTTTTTGGAAATGTAATTCCTGTTTTTGTTTTTCTTACAATCTCTTCATAAAAAGGCGTGTCATTGGAATTCTGATTTTGATCTTCTGCCATATTATTTAGAGTAATAATAATTTTATAATTATTTCTTTATATCATGTATTTTTAAATTGAACTTAAATTTTTTTAAAAGAAAGAATAAAATATTTTAGATTTTTTAAAGACTATTCTTTTAGCCTGTAATGTTGACTAGTTCTACACCGCGATGGTGAAAATCTTGATCTATAAAGCATAATATAGCATGTCCTTCATGATTATAGACGATGGGAACAGGAAATGACTCAGCATTTTTTATAAAGCTCTTTTTTACAAATAAGGGAAGAACTTGATTACATACTCTACATTCTACATGTATTCTTTTGACTAAATCCAAATCTGCGAAATTTCTAATTATTTCTTCAATGATGTCTTTAAAACCGCTGAAAATACTTGGAGAAAAATTACCATAAGATAATATTACCTTAGCATCATAAGTTTCATTAAACTTTAAATCAATATGTTCCAATAATGCTTCCAGTAATTGATACTGAACTTGAGGGCTTGAACCTGCTATATATATAAGATCATCCTTCCTTATGTATACGATTTTCATATTTCCTTTATCTTTATGAAAAAATATATCAGTAGTTTTATTACCTCTAACTATATTTAGATCTAAGTCAAATCTTTTAAATGACGCTGGGGGTTTCCATTCAAATAAAGTAAATTTATCATTACTAATATTAATAAAATCAAGAAATTCTCCGATTTTTTTATAAACAGGCATGGAATTCAATTCGATATAAATTACATTTAAAATAATAAAATCTACTTCATGCTAATTAACATGCTCAAATAGCAAATTAATATTTTAACCAATTAATAATACTTCTCATATTTATATCTTTCATTTAGACTAATTTTCAAAAAGAGATGTATGGATAATGAAAATTATTTATTATAAGAATATTTGCCTACAGTTTTAGTTGCACGTAAAATCGCTCTAAGATTCTCTATTGGAAGATCACGTGGTAT